>NZ_JBFUKA010000016.1:0-56431 GCF_056401085.1 Nocardioides sp. P4_G4 | reverse complement strand
GCCTTTGCGCTCAGCAAGGAGGGTCACACGCGCGGCAAGATCGTCATCGTCCCCTGACTTCGGGTGCTCCTGCCGCCACCGTGGCGGCGGACGGCGCCGGGACCCGAGCATCCCGTGCAGTCCGCCGCCACCGTGGGGGACGGGGTGAGGGAGGGGACGACGCCCCTCCTCTCCGAGCGAGTGTCAGGGCTCCTCGACGAGGTCGACGACCTCACGGCCGGGGGAGACGATCCCGCGGGTGAGGACGGGACCACCGGCCCGGGGCTGGTAGCGACCGCGGTACTTGGTCAGGCAGCCCTTGGACGCGCCGAGCGAGGCGAGGCCCGTCAGGTCCCCGGCCTCGTAGTGGGAGAAGTAGCCGCCCGGGGCGGGCGACCGGTTGCCCGGGTGCATGATCTGGATGTCGTCGGCGAAGTGGTCGAGGCCGAACGCGTGCCCGAGCTCGTGGATGAGGACCAGTCCCATGGGCTCGGTGTTCGGGTCGTCCATGGTCATCGGGTACTCCGCGCCGTAGGCCATGTTCATGGTCACGCCGGGGTTGGCGATGCGCCAGGTCGGCTTCTTGCTCTTCTTGAACTGCGCGACCGGGGACCGGCCGGTGCCGCCGACGCCGACGGCGCCCACCAGGCCCGGGTCGAGGTCCTGGTGCGACCAGGCGATGACGAGGTCGGTGCCCTTGGGGTGGCGGTCGCCGCGGATGGGGACGGCGGTCGTGGTGCCGACGTACTTGGACCGGAAGCCGGTGGCGCGCTCGAGCAGCTCCATCGCCTCAAGAGTGATCGGCACCGCGCCGGGGCCGCCGAGGCCGGGGTTGATGCGGTACTTGATCGTCTCGCAGGGGTTCCAGCGGAAGGTGAGGCCCTGACCGGAGAAGGGGAGGTACGACGAGGTGGCCCCGCGCGGGGTCCATGGCACGACCACGGTGAACTTCTTGGCCTTGAACGACTTCGCACGGAAGCGCTTCTTCTTGGGGACCAGCACGCGCAGCTTGTGCGCGCCGTACCAGTTGAAGAAGCCGTTGAACCTGTACGTGCCCTTGCGCTGGGTGCGCGTCTTGTCGATGGTGTGCCAGCCGTCGGCCCACTTGACCTGCAGGGCGACCTTGCGCTTGGGGCCGGAGGCCTTGCCCTTGATGGCGTAGCCGGAGGTGCCGGCCGCCCAGGTGGTGTTGCCGTAGGACACCTTGCCCTTGGTGCGCCTGCCCGCGGCGGTGGCCGGCGAGGCGGCGAAGCTGGTGAGGATCAGGGCGAGCACGGCGACGAGCGCCACGCCTCCCAGGCGAGATCGGTGCGTCATGGGGTCCCCTCGTGAATGTGTGGATCACCTGCCTTGTGCCACCGGACGACCGCTCGCAAACCCACCGTGCCGATACTGGTCCTCATGTCCGCCCTCTCGTCCCTGCTGGCGGATCGGCGACGGCTCAAGAACGTCCTCGTGGTCGTCTTCCTGGTGGTGCTGGTCAACCTGCCGCTCGTGCTGTCGACGTGGACCGACGTGCGGGTCGACCGGGCCGGGACGGACGTGCGCGCCGAGGTCACCGCCGCCCGCAACCTGGGCACGGAGGCCGAGCCGCGCTGGTGGGTGAGCTACCGCTTCCCGGAGGACGTCGACCCCGACCGGGGCACCTGGGCCTCCGAGGTCGACCGGGCCACCTGGACGGCCGCCGAGGCGAGCGGCTCGATCACGGTCCGCGTCCTGGAGGGCCACCCGTCGCGGCACACGGCGTCCGGGGAGGTGCCCGGTCACGCCGGGCTGTGGACCACGCTGGTCGTCGACACCGTGCTGCTCCTGGTGCTGGGACTCCTCTGGCGCTCGCGGCGCCGCCGTTCCGCGTCCGAGGTGGGCGCACCCGAGGCGTGAGCCTCCCACCCATCCGATCGACCCCCGACTCCGAAGGACGAGCATGACCTCCCTGGGCGACTTCAAGGCCACCAGCATCGACGGCACCGAGACCGACCTCGCGACGTACGAGGGTCGGGTGGTGCTCGTCGTCAACACCGCCTCGCAGTGCGGCTTCACCCCGCAGTACAAGGGCCTGCAGGAGCTGCAGAACACGTACGGCGAGCGCGGGTTCACCGTCCTCGGCTTCCCGTGCGACCAGTTCGGGGGCCAGGAGCCCGGCAGCGACGACGAGATCGCGTCGTTCTGCGAACGCAACTTCGGCGTCGACTTCCCGCTGTTCGCCAAGGTGGACGTCAACGGCGACGAGTCGCACCCGCTCTTCGCGTGGCTGCGCAAGGAGAAGTCGGGGCTGCTGGGAGGCAAGATCAAGTGGAACTTCACCAAGTTCCTCATCGGCCGCGACGGCGCCGTCATCGACCGCTTCGGCCCCACCACCAAGCCGGAGAAGATCAGCTCCGACATCGAGCGGGTCCTCTGACACGTCCCACAGGCGCTCCTCCCACCGGCGCCCGTCTCACGAACGGCAGGTGACTTGCCCGTAACCTCCGCGTCGGGGGAGGGTCAGGCCATGGCTGCCACCGCTTCGTCGTACTCGATCACCATGCGGTTGCACACCGCGCCCGACCACGGCGTCGTGGGCACCGTCGCGACCACCATCGCCGAGGGTGGCGGGGTCGTCACCGCGATCGACGTCACCGAGTCCCGGCACGACCGCCTCGTCGTCGACGTGACGTGCTCGGCGGCCGACGAGGCCCACTCCAAGGAGCTCGTCCGGGCCGTGGAGGCCCTCGAGGGGGTCGTGGTCCACAAGGTCAGCGACCGCACCTTCCTGCTCCACATCGGCGGCAAGATCTCGGTCGAGTCGAAGGTGCCGCTGCGCACCCGCGACGACCTGTCCATGGCCTACACCCCCGGCGTGGGCCGGGTGAGCATGGCCATCCACGACAACCCCGCCGACGTACGCCGCCTCACCATCAAGGGCAACTCGGTCGCCGTGGTGACCGACGGATCGGCCGTCCTGGGACTGGGCAACATCGGTCCCGGCGCCGCGCTGCCGGTGATGGAGGGCAAGGCGGCGCTCTTCAAGCGCTTCGCCGACATCGACGCCTGGCCCATCTGCCTGGCCACCCAGGACACCGACGAGATCGTGCGCGCCGTCGAGATGATCGCGCCCGGCTTCGGCGGCATCAACCTCGAGGACATCGCCGCCCCGCGCTGCTTCGAGATCGAGCGCCGGCTGCGCGAGTCGCTGGACATCCCCGTCTTCCACGACGACCAGCACGGCACCGCGATCGTGGTGCTGGCCGCGCTCACCAACGCCCTGCGCTGCGTCAAGAAGTCGCTCGGCGAGGTGCGGATCGTGGTCTCCGGGGCCGGCGCGGCCGGGACCGCGATCGTGACCCTGCTGCTCGCCGCGGGCGCGGGGGACGTCGTGGTGGTGGACCGCGAGGGCGCCCTGTCGGCCGACGACACCACCCTCTCGCCCGCCCACCAGGAGCTCGCGGGCGTCACCAACCCGCGACGCGCCACCGGCAGCCTCCACGAGGTGCTCGTCGACGCGGACGTCTTCATCGGCGTGAGCGCCCCGGGCATCCTGGCGCCCGAGTGGATCGACGACATGGCCGACGACGCCATCGTCTTCGCGCTGGCCAACCCCGACCCCGAGGTCGACCCGGCCGAGGCGGGCAAGCGGGCCGCCGTGGTGGCCAGCGGGCGCTCGGACTACCCGAACCAGATCAACAACGTGCTGGCCTTCCCCGGCGTCTTCCGCGGACTGCTCGACGCCCGCGCCGAGGACGTCACCATCGACATGCTGCTGCGTGCCGCCGAGGCGATCGCCCTGGTCGTCACCGACGAGGAGCTGAACGCCTCGTTCATCATCCCCAGCGTCTTCCACCCCGACGTCGCCAAGAAGGTCGCGGCCGCGATCAGCCACAAGGAGTCCTGACCCGCCTCGGGACGAGGCGTTCACTAGTCTGTCCGCACCGGCGGCCCTCCGGCCGTCGTCAACGGGAGGACGACATGAGCAACGACGGCACCAACACGCCCGACGGGGACCCCTACGGTCGACCGGACCAGGGACAGCCCGCCTACGGCCAGCCCGGCCCCGGCCAGCCCGGCCAGCCCGGCCCCGGCCAGCCCGACTACGGGCAGGCCTACGGCCAGCCGGACTACGGCCAGTCGCCGTACGGCCAGTCCCCGTACGATCAGCAGACCGGGTCGCCGTACGGCGCGCAACCCGTCCCGACGCAGCCGCCGGCGCCGCTCCGCACGGCCGTGCTGCTGATGCGGGTCGGGGCGCTCCTGTCGCTGCTGAGCCTGCTGAGCACGTTCCTGTTCCGCGACCAGATCCGCGACCAGGTCGAGCAGACGCTCCGGGACCAGGGCACCGCGATCACCTCCGACGCCGTGGACACGGCCGTGGCCATCGGCACCGCTTTCGCCGTCTTCGTCGGCCTCGTCGGGGTCGCCCTGTGGCTGTGGATGGCGTGGGCCAACGGTCGCGGCAAGGGGTGGGCGCGCATCGTGGCGACCGTCCTGTTCGGACTGTCGGCGGTGTCGTTCCTGTTCTCGTTCTCCCAGCCCCAGCCGGTGCTCTCGACGGTGCTCGGGGTGGTCAACCTCGTCCTGGGCGCCTCGATCGTCTTCCTGCTCTGGAAGCGGGAGTCCAGCGCCTACTACGCCGCCGTGTCGGGCCAGCGTCGCCGCTGACCCGACACTGCTGACCTGCCGGTGCTGACCTGACGGTGCCGGTCGGGCCCGGCTCAGCCCCGGACCGGGCTGTCGGGTCCGACCGTCCGCGGCCACCAGAAGCGGTCGCCGAGGGTGAGCGCCAGCGCGGGCACCAGCACGGTGCGCACCAGCAGGGTGTCGAGCAGGACGCCGATGCAGATCACGGTGCCGAGCTGGGCGAGCACCACCAGGGGAAGCACGCCCAGCACGGCGAAGACCGCGGCCAGCAGGATCCCCGCACTGGTGATCACGCCGCCGGTCGCGGTCAGCGCCCGCAGCATGCCCTGGCGCGACCCGTGCTCCGCGGCCTCCTCGCGGGCGCGGGTCACCAGGAAGATGTTGTAGTCGACGCCGAGCGCCACGAGGAACAGGAACGCCAGCAGCGGCACCCCCGAGTCGAGGGCCTCGAAGCCCAACGGTCCGGTGAAGAGCCACCAGGAGATGCCCATGCTCGCGGCGTACGTCGCCAGCACGGTCGCCACGAGCAGCAGGGGGGCCACGACGGCCCGCAGCAGCAGGAGCAGGGCGCCCAGCACCAGGACCAGGATGAGCGGCAGGATCAGCAGCCGGTCGCGCTGGGCGCTCTCGCCCTGGTCGATGGCGGTCGCCTCGGTGCCGGTGACGTGGGTGTCGTCGAAGGAGGCGACCGCGTCGCGCATCGCGTGGATCGTGTCCCGCGACTCCTCGCTCCCGGGCGCGGCGTCGAGCACGGCGTCGATCTGGGAGACGCCGCTGCCCTGCTGGCTGATCATCGCGGTGCCGACGCCATCGACGCCCTCGACCGCCGTGAGCACCTGGTCCGCGTCGTCGCGGGTGAGGACCTGCGCGGGGTCGGAGACCCCGGCGGGGAAGGACTCGGCGAGGCGGTCAGAGGCGGAGATGGCCTCGGGCTCCACGAGGAACTGGTCGGCCTGGTCGAGGCCGGTGTCGATGCGGAAGACGCCGATCGCCATCACCGCGAGCAGCACCAGGGTGCCGGTGACGAACGCCGCGGGACGCTTCGCGACGCGGGCGCCGACCTTGTGCCACAGCGAGTCGGTGTCGACCAGGGCGGGGTCGCCCACGTGCGGCACCCGCGGCCAGAAGACCCAGCGGCCGAACAGCACGAGCGCCGCCGGCAGCACGAGCAGCACGAAGGTCGCGGCGACCACGACGCCGATGGCGCAGGCCAGGCCCAGCCCCCGCGTCGTCGGGACGACCGACAGCAGCAGGGTGAGCAGGCCGAGCACCACGGTGGTCGAGCTGGAGAGCACGGCCTCGGCGGTGCGGCGTACGGCGACGCTCATGGCCACGTAGCGGGACTCGTGGGCCTTCAGCTCGTCGCGGTAGCGCGAGATGAGGAGCAGGGCGTAGTCGGTGCCGGCGCCGAAGACCAGCACCGAGAGGATGCCGACCGTCGACTCGTCCCAGGCGACGTCGAGCACGGCCATGACCTGGGTCGCGAGCACGGCGGCCAGCCGGTCGGCCGCTCCCACGACGGTGAGCGGGATCAGCCACAGGATCGGGCTGCGGTAGGTGATGAGGAGGAGCAGGGCCACCACCCCGGCGGTGACCAGCAGCAGGTTGGTGTCGGCCCCCTGGAAGACGGCGGCCAGGTCGGCCTCGACCGCGGCGGGTCCGGTCACCTGGCTGGTGACGCCGTCGGGGCGGTCCGCGGCGAGGGTGTCGCGCAGCTCGGTCACCCGGTCGGCGTTCTCGGTGGCGGAGGTCGACTCCACCGGCACCACGGCGATGGCGGCGGTGCCGTCCTCGGCCACGGTGACGGGGCCGGTCGGACCGACGGGCACGGCGCCCAGCTTCTCGGCCTGGGTCCCCAGGTCGGCCACGACCTCCCGGCTCAGCTCGCCGTCGTCGCTCGTCCACAGCACGACGGCGACGGAGGCGTCGTCCTCGGGCAGCGCGTCGCGCAGCGCGGTGCCCTGGGTGCTGTCGTACCCCTCGGGGAGGGCGTCCAGGCTGGTCCGCTCGCGGGTCCCCTCGCCCAGGCCAACGATCAGGCCGACGGCGAGCAGCAGCGGGACGAGGGCCACGAGCCACGCCGTACGACGCCCCACGAGGGGGGAGACCCGGTGAGCGGCCTCGTCGGCGCGATCGCGTGGAAGGGTGGGGGTGGACATGGACGATCTCCTCGTGGGGGCTGCCGTGGAATAATCGTTCAGAACCTTAGTCGCTAAGAAGGTGAAACAAAATGCGGGAGTCGGACCTCGAGGACGCGAGCACCACCCTGGCCGCGCCGGCCAGTGCCTTCGCCGACGCCTGGGAGCAGACGGCGAGCCTCCATGCGTTGCGCGAGTTCGCCGACGCCGCGGCCCGGATGCGACCGACCGTCGCGCGCCAGGCCGGGCTCAGCGAGACCGAGCTGTCAGCCCTCGAGCACCTGGTGCGGGAGCCRCTCGGGCCTGCCGAGCTCTCCCGCCTCCTCGACGTCAGCACCGCCGCCGGCACCGGCATCGTCGATCGCCTCGCCAGCCACGGCCATGTGACGCGTGAGCCCCACGCGGGGGACCGTCGTCGTACACGGGTGATGGTCACCGCGTCGGGGCGCGAGGAGGTGCTGATGCGGCTGATGCCGATGTTCACCGCGCTGCAGCGACTCGACCGGTCGTTCGACGACGACGAGCGGGCGGTCGTGGAGCGCTACCTGCGCGGCGCCCTCGACGCGTTCCGCGCGGTGACCGAGCCTCCCCCGGCCTGACGGGTCAGGCGTGCTCGGCGGCGCGGGTGGCGACCAGGGCGGCGCCGATGATGCCCGCCTTGTTGCGCAGGGTGGCCGGCACGATCTCGGTCTCGATGTCGATGAGCGGGCCGAACTTGTCGAAGCTCTTGCTCACGCCGCCGCCGACCACGATCAGCTCGGGGGAGAAGAGGCGCTCGACGGTGCGGTAGTAGGTCGTCAGGCGGGCGGCCCACTTCTCGTAGGACAGGTCCTCGTTCTCCCGGACGCTGTTGGCCGCCCGGGACTCGGCGTCGTGGCCCTCGATCTCGAGGTGGCCGAGCTCGGAGTTGGGGACGAGCACGCCGTCGTGGATGAGCGCCGAGCCGATGCCGGTCCCCAGCGTGGTGACGATGACCAGACCGCCGCGACCGCGTGCTGCGCCGTACTCCACCTCGGCGAGGCCGGCCGCGTCCGCGTCGTTGACGACGTGCACGTCACGACCGAGCGCCTCGGTGAAGATCGCGTCGGCGTCACTGCCGATCCAGGACCGGTCGATGTTGGCGGCCGAGGAGACCATGCCGTGGCGTACGACGGCGGGCACGGTCACGCCCACGGGCGACGTCGAGGCGGGGAACCTGCCGACGAGCTCGCGGAAGACGGCGGCCACGGCCTTCGGCGTCGCCGGGCGCGGGGTGGCGATCTTGACGCGGTCGCCGGCGAAGGCGCCGGTGTCGAGGTCGACCGGCGCTCCCTTGATGCCCGTGCCGCCGAAGTCGATGCCGAAGGGGTCGTTGCTCATGGGGTCAGCCTGCCGCAGGGCCGCGCCGCGGACCAGTTGACCCCTCCGGTCGAGGCCGCGGGGAGGCAGCGTCAGTCGGCCACGAWGGCGAGCAGGCGGGCGTAGAACTCCTCGGCCGCCGCGGTGTTGTGCTCGGCGGGCAGGCCGGGCTCGTTGAAGAGGTGGCCGGAGTCGGGGTAGGTGAAGAGCTCCGGGGTCACGCCTGCCTGCTCGACGTCGGCGGTGAAGTCGGCGCGCACCTCGGGTCCGTCGTCGAAGTCGTCGTGGTCGCCGACGTGCTCCTGGACCGGTACGCCGGACGGCCAGGACGCGGACCCGTCGCCGAGGTACTTCGTCGGCATCGCGCTGCCCATGACCACGACCCCGCGGGCGTCGTCGGGACGCTGGGTGGCGACGTACTCGGCCAGGCCGCCGCCGGCGGAGAAGCCGACGGCGATGAACGGCCCCTCCACCACCCGGGAGCGCTCGAGCGCCTCGGCCTCCTGGGCGTCGCCGTCGACCTGCTTGGCGTGGGCCAGGGCGGGTTCGTAGGAGTCGAAGGTGCGTCCGTCGAGGAGGTCGACCACCTCGACGCGGTGCCCGGACGCACGGAGCCGGGCGGCGGTGTCGGCGACGCCGGTGCGCAGGCCCAGCACGGACGGGAAGAGCAGGATGTCGGTCATGCCGCCCACGGTAGGGGGCGGGTCGGCGTGCGGAAAAGCACGAGCGGACGCGTCCCGTCCTCTGTCACCGTGACGGCATGACCATCTCGTCCGGACGACCCCGCCTCGGCGTCCCGCGCCACCTCGAGGGGCTACGGGAGGCGATGGTCGCCTTCGTGCGGTACGCCGACCGCGCCGGCCTGCGCGCCCCCGTGCCGACCACGCCCGACTGGACCGTCCGCAGGCTGGTGGCCCACCAGGGGATGGTGCACCGCTGGGCCACCGCCACGGTCCGCGGCCTCGCCGTCGACCCGGATGCTCTCGAGCAGGAGGGGATCGACGCGGCCGACCCCCTCGACTGGCTCGGCGACGGCGTGATCGACCTGGTCACCGCTCTCGTGCGGGCTCCCGAGGACCTCCGGGCGCCGGTGTTCCTGGCCGATGCGGGGACGCCGCGCGAGTTCTGGGCGCGGCGGCAGTGCCACGAGACGACGATCCACGCGGTCGACGCGGCGGCGGCGTACCTCGGTCGCTTCCCTCGTGCCGCCGACGTCTCGTGGATCTCTGAGGAGGTGGCGCTCGACGGGATCGACGAGCTGCTCACCGGCTTCGTGCCTCGCCCCCGCTCCCGGCTGCGCTCGCCCGAGCCGCACCGGATCGTGGTGGTGCCGGACGCCGGCGACCGCGCGTGGACCGTGGACGTGGGCCCGGCCCCGCCCGTCACCACGCGGGTCGACCCGGCCGCGGGCCCGGACGGCGACTCCGTGCTCCGGGGGTCCGCTCCGGCCCTGCTCCTGACGCTGTGGAACCGCAGCGACGAGGTCACCCCGGACTCCGGCGACTGGCACGCCGCCTGGCGGGACTCCGGCATCACCTGGGGTTGAGGCGGCGTACCCCGTGCGGATAAGTCCCCGCTCAGCCGGGGACTCTCGCACTGTGTGACGGTTGCAACGGTCACAAAGTGGCAGAGTCCCCGCTCAGGCGGGGACTTATCCAGTTTACAAAAAACACCCTCTTGTCAAGAGAGGTTTACAAACCCTAGGGTCTTGTAAACCTCGGAACGGCGACGTTCCCCGACGGAAGGTGACGACCATGAGCCTCGACAACTCGCTCAGCGGCACGGTCCCCCCGGGCTCCACGGACGGCTGGACGGACCGGAAGCGCCACCTGTGGCTCATCGGGCTGGTGGTGCCGAGCCTGGCCTTCGCCGGCGTCGGCCTGAACCAGCTCACCGGCTGGGGGATGTGGCTCTGGCTGGGCCCGATCGTCATCCTCGGGATTGTCCCGGCCATCGACCTGGTGGCCGGGCTGGACCGCTCCAACCCGCCGGACGACGTGATCGAGGCGTTGGAGAAGGACCGCTACTACCGCTGGATCACCTACTTGTTCCTGCCGATCCAGTACGCCGGGTTCGTCGGCGTGTTCTACCTCCTCGCCCACCCGGCCGTCGGGGGACTCGGCACGCTGGACAAGGTCGGGCTGGCCGTCTCCATCGGCTGCATCGGCGGGATCGGCATCAACACCGCCCACGAGCTCGGCCACAAGAAGGAGGCCAACGAGCGCTGGCTGTCCAAGATCGCGCTGGCCCAGGTCGCGTACGGCCATTTCTACATCGAGCACAACCGCGGTCACCACGTGCGGGTCGCCACCCCGGAGGACCCGGCGAGCAGCCGGTTGGGCGAGAGCTTCTACGCGTTCTGGCCGCGCACGGTCGGCGGCTCGCTGCGGTCGGCGTGGCGCCTGGAGAAGCGCCGCTACGCCCGCAGGAAGCAGCACCCGTTCCGTCCGGGCAACGACGTCCTCAACGCCTGGGTCATGACGGCCGTGCTGTGGGGCGGCCTCGTGGCCTGGCTCGGCGTCGGCATCGCGCCGTACCTCCTCCTGCAGGCGGTCGTCGGCTTCTCGCTGCTCGAGGTCGTCAACTACATGGAGCACTACGGCATGCTGCGGCAGAAGGTCGGCGTGGGCGAGCGCCGGCGCTACGAGCGGGTGCTGCCCAGCCACAGCTGGAACTCCAACAACATCGCCACCAACGTTTTGCTGTACCACCTGCAGCGCCACAGCGACCACCACGCCAACCCGACCCGGCGCTACCAGGCGCTGCGGGACTTCGAGGAGTCGCCGGTGCTGCCMACCGGGTACGCCGGGATGATCGTGCTGGCCCTCGTCCCGCCCCTCTGGCGCCGGGTGATGGACCCCCGGGTCGTCGCGCACTTCGACGGCGACGTGAGCCGGGCCAACCTCAGCCCGCGCCATCGCGAGCGCTACCTGGATCGGTACGACGCCCGAGTGCCCGCCGTGGAGAAGGTGCGCGAGGACGCGACGCCCGGCCTCGTCGAGGAGGTGCTCGCCGCCCGCTGTCCGGGGTGCTCCTACACCTACGAGGTCGCCGCCGGCGACGAGCACGAGGGCTTCGCAGCCGGGACTGCCTGGGCCGACGTGCCCACCGACTGGTGCTGCCCCGACTGCGGGGTCCGGGACAAGGCCGACTTCGTGCCCGTCGACCCGACCCGGGCGGTGGCCTGACCGACACCGAGCTGCTCCCACGGCTGACGCCTGCCGACACGGACCGCTCCGGTGGCCTAGCCTGCTCGCCGTGGGTGGCGAACCGATCGGATGGGGTACGCCGCGTGGTCGCGCGGTCATCGCGGCCGCCACCCTCGGCTCGGGGATGACCTGGCTGGACGGCTCCGCGGTCAACGTCGCGCTGCGCACGATCGGCGAGGACCTCGACGCCTCGCTGGCGCAGCTGCAGTGGATCAACAACGGCTACCTCCTGATGCTCGCGTCGCTGATCCTCATCGGCGGCTCGCTCGGCGACCGCTTCGGTCGCCGCCGGATCTTCGTGCTGGGCACGGTGCTGTTCGCCGGGGCCAGCCTGCTGTGCGGCCTGGCGCCCACCGCCGAGGTGCTGATGGTCGCCCGCATCCTCCAGGGCGTCGGCGGGGCGCTGCTCACGCCCGGCAGCCTGGCGATGATCCAGGGGTCCTTCGGACCCCGCGACCGGGCGCGGGCCATCGGGGCGTGGTCGGGCCTGGGTGGCGTCGCGGGTGCGATCGGGCCGTTCGTGGGCGGCCTGCTGGTGGACCACGCGAGCTGGCGCTGGATCTTCCTGGTCAACCTGCCGCTGGCCGTCGTCACGGTGGTCATCGCCATGCGATGGGTGCCGGAGTCCCGCGACCCCCACGCGCCGACGTCGTTCGACTACCTGGGCGCGCTGCTCGCCTCGCTGGCGCTGGGCGGGACGACGTACGCCCTCATCGAGTGGGGTGGCAGCGGGGCGCCGTGGGCGGCGGCCGCCGGTGTGGTCGCCGCGGTGGCCTTCGTGGTCCTCGAGCGCCGGGAGAAGGCACCGATGATGCCGCCCGCGCTCTTCCGCGACCGCACCTTCAGCGCCAGCAACGCGATGACGCTGCTCGTGTACGCCGCGTTGGGCGCCGTGCTGTTCTTCCTGGTGATCCAGCTGCAGACGGTCAGCGGGTACGACGCGCTCCAGGCCGGCGTGGCCACCTTGCCGATCACGCTGTGCATGCTCTTCCTCGCCGCCCGTGGAGGCTCGCTGGGGGTGCGGATCGGCCCCCGGATCCCGATGACCGTCGGGCCCCTGGTGATGGCGGTCGGGACGTTGCTCATCCGCGACGTGGGGGTCGACGTCTCGTACTGGCGCGACGTCCTGCCCGGGATCACCGTCTTCGGCCTCGGGCTCTCGCTCATGGTCGCGCCGCTCACCGCGACCGTGCTGGCCGCCGCGCCCGACGACAACGCCGGCATCGCCAGCGGCATCAACAACGCGATCGCGCGCGCCGGCTCGCTCCTCGCCGTGGCCGCGCTCCCGGTGGCGCTCGGGCTCAGCGGTGACGCGTACGCCGACCCGGTGCTCTTCGACGAGGCGTACGGCTCGGCGATGGTCGCCTGCGCGGTGCTGCTCGTCGTGGGCGGGGCGATCTCGTGGCTGACCATCCCGCGACGGATGCCTCGGTGAGGAGTGGGGGACCGCGACCGGCCGGTCTCCGGTCGGCGACCCTATGATCGAGAGTCCGTCCGCGCACACCCAGGGGGATCCCATCGAGGCCGATCACGACGTCGCCGTCGTCGTCAACCTGCACACGGAGGGCACCCTCGCCCACCCGACGCTCCGCTCGCTGGCCCGCACCGTGCGGCACGCCCAGTCCCGGGGGCGCTCGGTCGAGGTCGTGGTCGTCCTGGACCGTGGGGACGCCCGCACCCGTGACCTCGCCCGCGAGGCGCTGACCGGGTCGGGAACGCTGGGCGGGGTCGACCGTGGCGTGCTGCTCGAGGTCGACAACGGCGACCTCGGCTCGTCGCGCAACGACGGGGTGGCGGCCACGACCGCTCCGGTGGTGGGCACCCTGGACGGGGACAACCTGGTCTCGGAGAACTGGATCCACGAGGCGGCGACCACCGTGGAGCAGGCTTCGACGACCGTCGTGGTCCACCCGTCGTACGTCGTGATCTTCGAGGGCCGGCAGAAGCTGTGGCCCGTGCAGGCCAGCACCGACGAGACGTTCCGGCCCGAGCTGCTCTACGCGGTCAACTACTGGGACGCCTTCTGCATGGCGCGGCGCGAGGTGTTCGAGACGCACCCCTACGTCAACACGCACGAGGGGACCGGTCTCGGCCCCGAGGACTGGCACTGGAACTGCACCACCCTGGGCGCCGGGATCGACCACGTGCGGGCCGCGGACACGGTGCTCTTCTACCGCGCCAAGCGGCGGGGCTCGCTGGCCGAGCGACACATCGGTTCGCGCAGCCTGCTGCCCCCCACAGAGCTGCTGCGCTCGCGCGCCGTCGCCGAGGGCTGTCTGGGCCGGACGGGCACCGAGCGACCGGGGGTCCGGAGCGAGGTGCTGGCCCACGTCGCCGAGCTGGCCCGCGAGTCCGTGCCGTGGCCGACCGCCACGAGGAACGACGAGGTGGACGCGCTGGACCCGGGCACCTTCGACGCCACGCACTACCGGCTGCTCAACGCCGACCTGGCCGGACGCTCCCTCGACGAGCTGGTCGCCCACTACCTCGACGTGGGCAGCGTCGAGGGCCGCCCCGCGATCCTCACCGAGGAGCAGGTCGACGCCCTGACCGAGGCCGACTTCCGGGCCTCGGACTACGTCGCGAAGTACGTCGACCTGCAAGGTCTCTCGCCCCTCGACGGACTGCGTCACTTCCTGGCCTACGGCATGCGCGAGGGTCGTTCGGCGCGGCCGGACGCCATCGAGGAGTTCGAGAGCACCCTCGAGGTGCCGACGTGGCTGGTGCAGGAGTGGTCCGCGGTCCACGACCTCGAGCCGATGATCCAGTTCCCGACCGCGGACCTGCTGGCCGAGCCGGACTGGACGGGCCACGCCCACCACCTGGAGTCGCGTCCGGCCACCCGGGCGTACTGGGAGGTGGTCGCGGCCCTGCCGGACCGCATCGATGCCCTGTTCCTCGCCCCCTGGGTGCGGATGGGTGGTGGCGACCAGGTCCTGCTGCGCTACATCCGCGTCTTCGGTGAGGAGCGCCCGGACGCCCGGATCGTCCTCCTCACGACCGAACCCCTCGCCTCGACCCACCTCGGCGACGTGCCCGACGGCGTCGTCGTCATCGACCTGGGCGAGATCCTCGGCACGCAGGTCCCCCGCGCCGAGGCCGAGCACCTCCTGGCCACGCTGGTGGTGCAGTTCGCGCCGGGGATGATGCACGTCATCAACTCCCCGCTGGGCTTCGACACCGTCGAGGCGTACGGTCGGGTGCTCGCGGGGTCCACGAGTGTCTTCTTGTCCACCTTCGTCATCGAGCGCAGCGTCGAGGGCGAGCTGGGCTCACCGCTGCTGCGGCGGAGGCCGGACTTCCTCGACCACGTGACCGGGGTGATCGTCGACCACCAGGGCATCGTGGACCACCTCCACGAGCTCTACCGCGTCGACCGGACCACGTTCCTGGTGCACCACCAGGCCGTGGCCGGACCGGTCGAGCCACCGCTCGCCCGCTTCGGGCGGCCGCCCCGGACCAGGCTGGGCCTCGCCTCCACACCGCGCATCCTGTGGGCCGCCCGCTTCGACCGTCAGAAGCGTCTCGACGTGCTCGCCGACGTCGCCGAGGCGCTGGCCGCGGCCGGGACGCGCGTCGAGATCCACTTCCACGGCGAGCAGGTGATCCCCGACGACGACGTGGATCTCCACCTGGACCGGCTCGCTCGCGCCGGGGCGGTGCGCCACCCACCCTTCTCGGGCGGCTTCCGCTCACTGCCGCTCGAGCACTACTCGATGTTCCTGCTGACCAGCGAGCGGGAGGGCATCCCGCTGCTCCTCCTCGACGCCGCGTCGTCGGGCATCCCGATCGTCGCGCCGGCCGTGGGCGGAATCCCCGAGGTCATCGACGAGCGGACCGGCTACCCGGTCCCACGCTTCGACGCCATCGAGGACTACGTGCGCGCCGTGCAGGCCGTCCTGGCGGACCCGGCCGAGGCGCAGCGCCGCGGGCGTGCCGCCGCCGAGCACGTGGCCCACGAGTTCTCCTGGCGCGCGTTCCAGGACCGGGTGCGCCACACCCCCGGCTACCTGACGCCGGCGGGGGACGAGGCGGACGACGCCCCCCGCTAGCGGCAGCGTCGGCTCACGTCGCGCGGGCGGTGAGGTAGCCCGGCGTCTCGAGGGCCCGGGTCTTGAACGCCTCCCAGGAGTAGTCGGCCTCGAGCCGCTCGTAGCCCGCCTCGGCCCTGGCCCACCCCTCGCCGGGCGACTCCACGAGCTCACGGAGCGCCTTGAGGTAGGCCTCCACGTCCTCGTGGTCGGCGACCGGGAAGCCGGTCCCCGAGTCGATGAGCTCCGGGACACCACCCACCGCCGAGGCCACCACCGGCAGGCGGGCCGCCATGACGTCGAGCAGGGTCAGCGGGATCCCCTCCGACTCCGAGGTGAGCAGGAAGGCGTCGTACGCCGCGTAGTCGAGCGGGTTCTGGGCGGAGTAGGTGCCGTGCAGGAGGGCACCCGCCCGCTGGAGGCGTGTCGTGACCTCCGCGGTGTCGCCCGGTGAGTCGATCACCGCCGTCCCGAAGACGTGCCACTCGACCGGCAGCCCCTCGGCGGCCGCGGCCTCCACGACGTCGGCCAGCACGTCGAGCCGCTTCTGGCGGTCGAAGCGCGCCGCCCACAGGACCGAGATGGCGTCACCCGGCTCGCGGTGCCGGGGCTCGCGTCGCGGAGGGAGCTCGACGGCCTGGTGGTGCACGTGGAACTTCTCCCGCGGGAACCGGTAGAGCTCCACGAGCTGGTCCACGAGGGCGTGGTTGTCGACGATCACCCCCTCCGCGTCGTCGAGGTAGCCCGCGCGCCGCTTGGCGAGGTGGCTGAAGATGTCGCCGTCGGGTCCGCGGTCGATGACGAAGGTCGTCAGGTGGACGCGGCTCGCCGCCGTGATCGCCGGCGAGCACCACTCGAACCCGTCGTAGGCCTCGGGGGAGTTGATGACGTGGATCAGCTCGGGACCGAGCTGCACCGCCAGGTTGACCGTGAGCTCTCGCCTCTGGCGGGCGGTGAGCTGCTCGTAGCCGTCGATCTCGGGCAGCTCGATGAGCCGTACGCCGTCCGGGACCCAGTGCTGGGTCGTGGACGCGCCGTGGGTGGTGATGACCACGACGTCCCAGTCCGGTCGCAGCTGCGCGACGGTCTCCGCGTAGCGGGCCACCAGGATGTCGGCGCCCCCCATCCGCAACCAGGGCGCGAAGAAGACGGCCTGGGGGTGCGACCCCTCCAGCGCGTGGATGACGTGCCACCACACCCGGCTGGCGGGGGTGGTCGTCCCGTCCGTGGGCGGGCCGATCACGGAGTGCGCGCGCAGGGTGTGGGACGTCGGGACGGGGATGAGCGGCTCCAGCTCGTGCAGCGCCCGCCACTCGACGAGCAGCTGCGGGGACAGGTCCAGATCGGCCCGGCCGGCCCGCTCGCCCTCGGGCAGGTGCGGTCGACGACCCTCCCGGAGCCCGAACGTCAGGTAGTGCGCGACGAGCCAGTCGTCGTCGGTCCCGGCCAGGTCCGGGTTGTCCGACCGGTAGTCCTCGACGTCGAGTCGGGCGAGGTCCTTGAGGTCGGCGGGCGTGAGGATGGTCCTGCGACCCTCCCGGCGTCCGTGCGCCAGGAAGTGGCGCACCGCGTCCGTGTCGCTGAACCCGGCGAGGTCGGCGTGCAGGAGGCGGTAGTGGCGCACGTCGAAGGCTCCGGACGCCAGGGCCGACACCTCGGCACGGCCCAGTCGTGGCCGTCGTCCCTCGCGACGTCCGGTCCGCCGGTAGTGGTGCCGCAGCTCGCCGTCGCTCATCGCCGCCAGGTCGGCGTACAGGAGCCGGTAGTGGTCCGGCACGACCGGGCTGCCGAACCACTGGCCGAGCAGGCGCTCGCGCAGGGTCGGCGGCAGCGCGACCGGAGGCGCCACGTCGTCGGCCCGCCAGGCCCTCAGCACGGTGCGGGTCTGGCGGGTGCGCACCATCCTGCGCCTGGCCCGCGTGGGCGCAGGGCTCGTCGCCACCCGGGACGCCAGCGCGGCGTCGGTGAGCAGCTCGGTCGGCGGAAGCACGCTGCCCCGGGAGAAGTGCGCGGAGTTGACCGAGTCCCCGGGCTTGATGCGGTAGAAGTACGCCGTCCCCGGTGCGACGAGGTGCGCCACCTCCGCAGCCAGGGTGCGGGAGAAGAAGTGCCAGTCCTCGTAGCCGAAGCCGGTGGCGCCCGTGGCTGCGTAGGGGAAGCGCTCGAACACCTCGCGGTGCGCGATGCAGACGGTGTCCCAGTAGTTGCGCTCGTACATGTTGGCGATGTTGAACCGGGGATCCGACCCGGCCCACTGCGGCCACAGCTCCGAGCGCTCACCGAAGGTGACCAGCAGCTCGGGGTGGACGACACCGATCCTCTCGGAGGCCTCGAGGGCACGCACCCCCTCCACCAGCCAGTTGGCGGTCGGCAGGTTGTCGGCGTCGAGCACGGCGACGAAGCGCGAGCGGGCGCGCGAGACCCCGACGTTGCGGCCCAGGCCCGGGTCGCGGACCGCCACCTCCTCGAGGGCGGCCTCGCACACACCGGCGAAGTAGCCCTCGGGTCCCACGGCCTCCGCCAGGTAGGCGGAGGTCCGGGCGTCCGCCGCGTCGAGGACCACCTGGACCCGGACGGTCAGCCCTGCCCGAGTGGCGTGCTCGGCGCACCGGCGCAGGGCTCGCAGCGTGTGGTGCGCGAGCGTGCCCTCCCGGTGTGCGGTCATCACCACGGTGACGTCGACCTGTTCTTCCCCCGTCATGCGGTCATCCCCCCACGTCCGTCAGCGGCACGAACGCCACCGCCGAAAAGCTGATCGGCATGAGCATCTCGGTGTCCAGCCAGGACAGCTGCTCCACCGCCTCCCCCAGGCTCGCGACGACCTCCCCGACGATCGACCTGGCCTCGTCACGCCCGTCTCCGACCTTGCCCAACGTCCAGCGCAGGTGCCGGAGCAGCTCGGCGATCGTGGCCGGGGAGTCGTTCATCGGCTGCACGTCGAGCCGGTGGAAGCCGGCGCGCTGCAGGAGGTGGGCGAGGCCGTAGGACGTGAACCGGTAGTAGTCGTGGGGCAGCTCGTGGAGGTACCACGTCAGCGGGGCGGTGATGACCACCCGGCCGCCCGGGACGAGCACACGGCGGAACTCCTCGACCGCCACCCAGGGTTCGGGGAGGTGCTCGAGCACCTGCGTGCAGACCACCGCGTCGACGCTGCTGTCGGGCAGGCCCAGGTCGTGGGCAGGCGCGACCAGGTCGTAGGGACGGTCCGGCACGTGCTGGGTGCCGGTCCAGTCGTTGGTGAGGTAGTCGTAGGCGTCGAAGAGCTCGCGGTAGGGAGCGTCCCCGGCACCGACGTCGAGGATGCGCGCACCAGGCGCGAGACCCTCCACGGCCGACCGGAGGAACCGCACGTGCGGGGCGCGGGCCACGGGCGCCTCCGCGACGAACGCCTGCAGTCCCTCGGACCAGGAGGGATCGGTGGTGGTCACTGGCTTCAGTCCTTGCGCAGGATCACGACGTCCTGCAGGTCGGGGTGTCGGTGGTGCTCCTCGGCCACGGAGAGTATCCGTCCCCAGGTCCGATGGATGTACTCGCGGTCGTAGAAGACGTTGGAGGAGTAGGAGCGGTCGGTGCGGGCCCGGAAGATCATCCGCGGTCGAGGCAGGTCGCCCCGGTCGCCGAGGTAGGGCTCGAAGTCGGCCATCTGCGCCAACGCGTCGTACACCGGCCACCCGGGCCGCATGGCGGCCCACGTCTTCTCGCTCTGGATGGTGACCCACGCGATGCCGCCGGGGCGCAGCACGCGCCTCAGCTCCATGAGCCACGCCGTCTCGAAGGCCTCGATGTGGGTGAAGACCGAGTAGGCGGTGATGGCGTCCAGCGAGCTGTCGGGCAGGGGCAGCGTCGGGATGGAGTGGTTCTGGAAGACGGTGATGGCCGCGGGGAGGTGGCTGGCCACCCAGTCGGTGTGGCGGCGGTTGATGTCGCAGCCCAGCACCGTGACGTCGCGCTGCGGGTCCAGCGCGACGTGCCGCAGCACGCGACCGGTCGCGCACCCGAAGTCGAGGTAGGAGCGCAGGTCGACGCCGAGGCGGTCCACGGCCTCGAACAGCAGCCGGGCGTCGCGGGCTCCGCTGGCCCAGTAGCTGTAGTGGTGCGGACCGTAGTAGCCCTCGCGATCCTCGGTGAGCGGAAGCGGGAACGTGTCCCGGGCCAGGGCCTCGTCCAGGGCCGGCCCCTCGCTGCTCCAGTCCGTCGGGTGCGCGTCGGCGGCCCGGTGGTGGACGGCCGGGGGCAGCACCTCGAACTCGCTCTCGCCGAGCGCGTGGAGGGAGATCAGTTCTTCCCAGACCGTCTCCACGCGTGCCTCCCCGTCTCCCGATGACCCGACCATGCTAGCCCCGGCGGCTGCCGGCCCCGGGCCCCACGGAGCGTCGTCAGTCGCCCAGGGCGCGGCGCAGTGCCTCGCCCAGGTAGGGCGCGAACGAGCGGGAGAAGGCGTTGGTCATGTGGGCGGAGTCGGCGAAGACCGGGATCCCCCCGGTGATCGAGTGGCACAGCTCCTCGTCGCAGAGGAACGGGATCGGGTCGAAGGACACGAAGCCGGTCCGGCCCTCCAACCCGCCGGCGGCGGTGCGGATCGGATCGGGGACGCCCAGGGCCACGCCGACCGGAGAGGTGCACGGGTCTTCGGGCCCCGCCTGCTCGATGCAGGGGGGGATGTCGCCCAGGCCCATCTGCGGCACGTCGTTGATGGCAACCACCGCCTTGCCCGCCTTGAGCCAGGTCGTCCAGGCGGCCCGGAAGTCCGGGGCCAGGTCCTGCTCTACGGCGACGCCGTCCTCGTAGTGGTGGTACTCGCGGCTGATCGCCGAGGTCACCACCGCGTCGACGTCACGCCGGTCCGCGATCTCGGCCACGGCCGCCGCGCGCCACGTCCCGCAGCTCTCGACGCTGTCGATCAGCCATTCGGGGGCGATACCGTCCCCGAGCACCGCCGGGCAGGAGGAGCGGACGTACATCTCGACCCGCCAGTCGTGACGGAGCGCCAGCTCGTCGAGGGCCTGGACCCAGTGACCGGCGTGCGAGTCGCCCGTCAGCACGAGGGTCTTCTCGGCGTCCGCCGGGTCCGCCCCGAACCCGCAGACGAGCACGGACGACTGGTCGGGCTCCTGCTGGCAGGTGGTGCCCCCGTGGACCGGGTTGCCCTGCGACGCGGCCGTCATCAGCTCCGCCCCACCCACCGCGAGCGTGTGGGAGTCGGGACAGTCGGCTCCGGGCGCCGAGGCGGCGGCCCCGAAGCAGCGGGTGCTGCTGAGCCGTTCGAGCTGGGCCGCGGCCTCGGCCCGGTCGGAGGCCACGCTCGCCGACGCCAGGAGGCAGGTCGCCACGATCGCTGCCGTCGCCCCCGCGATCAGGCCGACAGCAGCGGCCCGCCGCCGCAACGGCGCGCCGGACAGTCGGCGTACCGGGTCCTCGACCCAGCGCTTGGTGACGGCGGCGAGGGCCAGCGAGGCGACCAGCACCAGGACCCTCCCGGTGAAGCCGAGGTCGGCCCCGATCACGAAGGGCGTGAGGATCACCAGCGGCCAGTGCCACAGGTAGAGGCTGTAGGAGATGTCACCGAGGACCTGCACCGCCGGGTTCGCGGACAGCGGTCCGGTGGGCGCGGGACGCCCGGCGCCGCAGCCCGCCGCGATGATCGCGACGGTGGCCAGCACCGGGACGGTGGCCAGCCAGCCGGGGAACGGCTGGTCGGAGGTGATCAGGAACGCGTTCGCGAAGAGGACCAGCCAGGCGACGAGGGCCAACGCCCGTCCGTGCCCGCCGACCCGCGTCGCCACCGCAGCGGCACCCAGGGCGAGCAGGCCGCCGGCGCCGAACTCCCAGGCCCGGGCGAACGTCGAGAAGTACGTCTCGGGGTGTCCACCGCTGCGCCACACGCCGAACGACCAGGAGGCGACGAGGACGATCCCGAGGGTGGCCACGACCCGGCGGCGCCGCGCGGCCGGCGACGGCGGTCCGATCGTCCACGGCAGCAGCATCAGCAGCGGCCAGACGAGGTAGAACTGCTCCTCGACCGACAGGGACCAGTAGTGCGTGACGGGTGAGGGGGAGCTGGCCGAGGTGAAGTAGTCGGTCGACTGGGCGACCAGCTGCCAGTTCTGCACGTAGAGCGCGCTGGCCCAGATCTGGTCGAGGGACACGTTCCACTCCGAGCGCGGCACCAGCACGAGCACGCCGACGAGGGACACCGTCACCACCAGCAGGCTGGCGGGCAGGAGCCGCAGCGCCCGGCGCAGCCAGAAGGTGCCGAGCCGCGCGTGCCCGGAGCCGATGGAGCGCATCAGGTGGTCGGTGATGAGGAACCCGGAGATCACGAAGAAGACGTCGACCCCGATGAACCCGCCCGGCACCGCGTCCTCCCACAGGTGGTTGAGGACGACCGCCATCACGGCGAAGGCACGCAGGGCCTGGATGTCGGGTCGCTTGGTGCGTGCGGCCGCGCGCGTGGGGGTGTCGCGTCCGGCGACGACGAGCTCATCGGTCATGACGGATCTCCTCCCACATCGCGGCGATGCCGTCCTCCAGGGAGCGCAGGCGCGGGGCGCCGAACTCCTCGGTGAACCGCTCGATGTCCAGGACGGTGGACTGCACGTAGGTCGGCGGCTGCGCGATGTGCTCGATCGCGAAGTCGACGCCGGTCACCTCGCGGATGATCGCGAGCACCTCGTTGACCGAGTGCCCCTCGCCGCTGCCGAGGTTGTAGATGTGGTGCCGCGGCGCTCCGGCCTGCAGCGCCACGACCATCTCGGTCAGGTCCTCGGCGTGCAGGTAGTCGCGCACCATCTCGCCGTCGCCGAAGCGCCGGACCCGGGCGTGGTCGCGCACGTCGCGCAGGGCGATCCCGATCAGGCCTTGCGCCCGCTTGGCGCTCTGGCGCGCGCCGTACGGGTTGGAGATGCGCATCACGACGGACGTGAGACCGGTCTGGGTGGCGAAGTAGTCGAGGTAGTTCTCCATCGTCACCTTGCCGATGCCGTACGGCGAGACGGGCCGCAGCGGGTCGGTCTCCCGGGACCGCGGGCCACCGGAGTCCCCGTACACGGTGCCGCCGGAGGATGCGAAGAAGACCCGCTCCACGCCGGCGTCGGCGCACAGGCGCAGCATCTCGACGGTCGGGATGACGTTGGCTCGCAGGTCGAACGTCGGGTCCCCGGCCGACGTGGCCGGGGTCGACGCGGACAGCAGGTGGAAGACGTCGGCGCAGCCCTCCAGGGCCCGGGCCACGTCCGAGGTGTTCATGACGTCGCCGCGCACGCACTCGACGTCGTCCGCGTCGAAGCGCCGCGCTGCGCTGAAGCGGTCGAAGGCCCGGACCGTGGCTCCCTCGCGGGACAGGGCATCGACCAGGTGGGAGCCCAGGAACCCGTTGCCGCCGATGATCAGGCATGGCCGTGCCGAGGTCCCCATGGGACAGCATCCTAGGCAGCCGGGGCCGGGGTAACGATTCGGCCCGCGGCACGCCTGCCGACCACAGGGTGCCTAGTCTGGGACGTCGGGAGGGGGAGTGATGACGCACGTACGACGCCTGCGCGCCGCGGCGGTGGCCGTCGTGCTCTGCCTCGCCCTGTCCACCGCGTGCAGCGACGGCGACCCGGTCGGCGCCGCCGACCAGCCGGACCCGGGGGCGGCGGCCTCCAGCGGTGCGTCGACGGGGCCGTCGGGTGAGGGTGACGGGCCGGGGGCCGACGTCGTCCCGGTCGCCGACCCCGAGCACGCCGTCGACCCGCCCGGCAAGCGGACCGGCACGCTGGTGGGGCCCGACCTGCGCATCTACTCCCAGGAGCCGCTGAGTGACGAGCTGGTGAGGCGGATCTCGCGCTTCCGTCGGGTCGAGCGGGTCGAGCGGATCTCGCTCGGTGACTTCGGTGTGCAGAACGGGGTCATCACCGTCGCCGCGGTMGACCCGGCGACCTACCGCAACTACACGCCGTACGCGAGCGCCGAGCTCCAGGAGGTCTGGGACCGCGTGGCCGGCGGCGAGCTGGCCATCGACAAGGCCGTCGGGCGCACGCTGCAGGACGAGGCCGGCTACCTCAAGCTCGGCAACGACAAGGACGCCGCGCGCGTCCACATCGGGGCCTACGCCCCGCAGGTGCCGCAGGTCGACGCTGTGGTCAACGAGAAGTGGGGCGAGGAGCTGGGCATCCAGACCGGCAACGCCCTGCTCGTCTACACCGGCATCAACTCCCCGCGCGACGTCCGCAAGGACCTCGTCGACCTCGTCGGCGACGAGGCGTCGGTCACGATCCTGGGACCCAACCTCGACCCGGGCGCCACGCAGACCGCCGTGCTGACCGGTGGCTCTGTGGCCGACGCGGTCGGCACCTTCCGCTACACCGTGCTGGGGGGTGGTCGGATCGCGCCGGAGCAGTCGTGGGTCGGCGCCAACATCCGCACCGAGCCCGTGCCGATCCTCGGGTCGATGACCTGCCACCGGGTGGTCTTCCCGCAGCTGCGGGCAGCCCTGGTCGAGATCCAGCAGCGCGGCCTCGCGGACGAGATCCACGTCGGCGAGTACGCCGGATGCTTCTACCCGCGCTTCATCGCCGGCACCCAGCAGCTCTCGCTGCACTCCTTCGGCATCGCCTTCGACATCAACGTGCCGGGCAACCAGCGCGGCACCGTCGGGGAGATCGACCGCGACGTGGTGTCGATCTTCAAGCGGTGGGGCTTCGCCTGGGGCGGGGACTGGGGTTACACCGACCCCATGCACTTCGAGATGAACGCGATCGTCGACCCGGAGTAGGACCTCGCGGAGGTGGCACATACTCCTCAGGTGAAGGTATCCGTCGTGATTCCGTGCTACCGGTCCAGTGGCACTCTCGAGCCACTCGTGGAACAGCTTCACGCAGCCCTGGCGGGCCTGGAGGCGTACGAGGTCATCCTCGTCGTCGACGGTTCGCCCGACGACACCTACGCCGTGGCGCGAGACCTCGAGGCTCGGCGGCCGGACGTCATGCGCACGGTCCTGCTCCGACGGAACTACGGACAGCACAACGCACTGCTCGCGGGCATGGTGCGTGCCCGCCATCCCGTCACGGTCACGATGGACGACGACCTCCAGCACCGGCCCGACCAGATCCCGGCGCTTCTCGCGCCCCTGGAGGACGAGCTCGTCGACCTCGTCTACGGGGTGGGGGAGGAGGAGGAGCACGGGTTCTTCCGGTCCTACCTGTCGCGACTCGTGAAGTCCGGGCTGGTGCTGTCCGGGGTCCCCAACGCGAAGGTCTCCGGCGCGTTCCGGGCCTATCGCACCGAGCTGCGCGATGCCTTCCTGGAGCACGCCGACCCCTTCGTCTCGGTCGACGTGGTCCTGTCGTGGGGCACGACCGCGGTGCGCAGCGTCCCGGTGCGGATGGACCGCCGTGAGGTCGGAGCCTCCGGCTACACCTTCTCGCGCCTTCTGCGACACACCTGGAACATGATCACCGGGTACGGCACCCTGCCGTTGCGACTCGTCACCTGGATGGGGCTGGCGGCCTCCGCCTTCGGTCTCGTCATGCTGGTGACCGTGTGGACGCTGTACTGGACCGGTCACATCGAGGTCGCCGGCTTCACGACCCTCGTCTCCCTCCTGAGCATGTTCAGCGGAGCAATGATGCTGTCGATCGGAATCCTGGGTGAGTACCTCGGACGGCTGCACTTCCGTTCGATGCACCGGCCCATGTACCTCGTTCGTTCGGACACCGGAGCCGGGTGCGACGCCGATCCGGAGCATCGCCCAGACACGTGAACCCGGTGCACGAGGGGATGGCCTCGGGTCCGACCTCGTGACAGTCTCCAAGCATGGCGACGATCAAGTTCTCGCAGCCGTACCTCGGGGGTCTGGAGCACACGTACCTCGATGAAGCCCTCGAGTCATCGGTGTGGCACGGCGACGGGGAGTTCTCGGCTCGCGCCACGGAGTGGCTCGTGCGGCGGACCGGGAGCCCGGCGGCGCTGCTGACCACCTCCTGCACGCATGCGCTGGAGATGGCCAACATGTTGCTCGACATCGGTCCGGGCGACGAGGTGATCTCGCCGTCGTTCACGTTCCCGTCGGCCGCCACCGCGATCGCGACCCGCGGGGGGACACCGGTCTTCGTCGACATCCGGCCCGACACGCTCAACGTGGACGTCGCGGCGGTGGAGGCGGCCATCACCGCGCGCACCAAGGCGGTGTGCCTGGTGCACTACGCCGGGGTGGCGGCCGACCTGGACGCCCTGGTGCCGGTCCTGGAGTCGCGGGGAGTCGCCCTCATCGAGGACAACGCCCACGGGCTCGGCGCCACCTGGCGAGGGCAGCACCTGGGCACGTTCGGAGACTTCGGGACCCACAGCTGGCACGACACGAAGAACGTGGCCTCGGGGGAGGGGGGCGCGCTCCTGGTCAGGGATCGCGAGCAGCTGTCGCGAGCCGAGATCCTGCGGGAGAAGGGCACCAACCGCAGCCAGTTCATCCGCGGCGAGGTGGACAAGTACACGTGGGTCGACCACGGTTCCTCCTACCTCCCCAGCGACATCCTGTGTGCGCTCCTGATGGCGCAGTTCGAGCGTTTCGACACCATCCAGGCGCGCCGGCACGCGGTGTGGGACGCCTACCACTCCGCGTTGGGGTCGTGGGCGACCTCCGCGGGCGTGCAGATGATGACGGTCCCCGACGGGGCTGCCCATACGGCGCACCTCTACTACCTCGTGATGCCCGAGCCTGCCGATCAGTCCGGATTCATCCACCACCTTGCTGAGCGCGACATCGTCTCGGCCTTCCACTACCAGCCGCTGGACGACTCGCCCGCCGGCCGACACCTCGGGCGGACGCCCTTCCCGTGCTCGGTGACGGCACGGGTCGCGTCCCGACTCGTGAGGCTTCCCCTGCATGCCGGCATGGGCGATGCGGACGTCGATCGGGTCGTCGAGGCGGTCACGAGCTACACGGTGTCCGGATGACGTGGGACGGTCTCTCGCACGGGGACGTCCGTCTCAGCGAGAGCGAGCTCGACACGCGGCGATTCGGGATGCGTGTCGCGCGGCTGACCGTGGGTGAGGCGGCCGCCGATGCCGCCCGGGTGGAGGCCGAGGTGGTCGCGGCGGTCGGGGAATCGTCCAGCGACGTCATCGTGGCCCGGTGGCCGGCCAGGATGACGAGGGTCGCCGGTCTCGTGGCCGGTCTCGGCCGGCGGGTGATCGCCGCAGACACCCTGACCTACTGGGACGTCCCGGTCGCAGACCTGACGGTCCGGACGGCCGTGGGCGACGGCCTGGACACCCGGACGGGCGTCGACGGCGAGGACCTCGACCGGGTGCTGGCCGACAGCTTCCACGACTATCCCAGCCACTACTCGGCGAATCCTGCCTTCCCACCGGCCCTGGTGCTGGAGGGATACCTGGAGTGGGCCGGCCGTACCCTCGCCACCCGGCCGGAGGACGTGGTCACGTTGCTGCGCTCCGGCCGGGCCATCGGTCTCGCCACCTGCATGCAGGGCGAGGACGCGTCGTTCCTGGAGATCGAGCTCGCCGGACTGGTCGCGGCCGAGCAGGGTGGGGGCCGCTACTCGACCCTGCTGCACGGAGTCGGACAGCTGGCCCAGGACCGCGGCATCACCAGGGTCGCCATCTCCACGCAGGCCAGCAACGTGCGCGTGCAGCGTTCCTGGGCGCGGGCCGGCTTCGCGCCCTTCGCCGCGTTCACCACCGTCCACCTGGTCGACGACCGGGACCGCGATGCCTGACCGCCTCGGCCTCCGCACCGCAGCACTCCTTGTGTCGGTGGCCTGCATGGTGGTCGGCGTGGTCGCCTACGGCCCCGCCATCGGGGGTGACTACGGCAGGCTCGACGACTACGGGTACGTCTTCGCCAGCCGCACCGGCGGTCTGGGGTACACCCGGGAGTTCCTGATCGACAGTGGGCGGCCCGTCACGGCGTTCGTCATGACCGTGCTCGCACCGCCGGTGCACAGCGTCGAGAGCCTGTGGCTGTTCCGGCTGGCGTCCACCCTCGCCCTGTCGCTCGGGGCAGCAACGGCCGCCCTGCTGACACTCCGGCTCATCGATCGACCCTGGGGTGCGACGGCCCTTCTCCTCGCGGCCTGCACAGGCGGGGTCGCCCTGTCCACCACGTCGGCGCCCTCGGCCGCCACCTGGGCGATCATCGCCGGGGGCCTGCTGGCCTTTCCCGCCGCCATGTCGGCCGGCCTCCTGGCCACCTCCTCGCGGCGATGGTGGTGGCTGGCGGCGGGCGTCCTGATCTGGACCGCGGTGTTCACCTACCAGCAGGTGGCCCCGATAGCGGTGCTGCCGCCGCTGCTCTGGACCGCCCATCGCTGGGCGCGGCGCGAGCCGCCCATGTGGTCCAGGAGCGTCATCGTGACGGTGATGACCGTCGCAGGTCTCCTTGCCAACGTCCTGTTCGTTCGGCAGCGTGACTCCATCGCCATGGCGCGCATCTCCGACGCCACGCCGTCCGAGCGGGTGACGTGGTTCGTCGACGAGTTCCTGCCGCGGACGGTCGACCTGCAGATCCTGCCGAGTCACCAGTCCCTGGTGTGGTCGGTCGTCCTGCTGGCGGCGCTGCTGCTGTTCCCCGGCCTGGGTGGACCCCGCCACCTCGCGGGGTCGGTGGCTGTCCTGCTGGCGTGGGCAGGTACCGCGCTGGTCGTGTTGCCCCTCGAGCTCTGGGCGAGCTTTCGGTTGGCGGCGCCCTCGCAGTTCGTGCTGTGGGCGGGTGCAGCGGCCGTCTTCTCCGCAGCCGTCGTGAGACTGTCGGGGAGGGCGTTGCGCACCGCAGCCGTGGTCGCAGCCGTCGCCGGGACCCTGGTGTCCCTCGCCGTGGCCGGAATGCGTGCCGAGAACTACCTGGCCGAGCCCAACGAGCGCGACTGGGCCGCGATGGAGTGTGCCGTGGCGAACCACGGCCCGATCGACGAAGGCACGACGATCCGGCTGAACCCGTACGACGTGGCCAAGAGCCCGGTGATCGCCATGGACGAGTACGGGATCGTGTCCAGCAGTGTCCAGTGGGCCGCTCAACCGGCCCTGTGGCTGGCGGCGGCCGACTCGACGGGCAACGACCCCCTCGTGCAGCCCGGTGCGCTGATGATCGCGCCTCCGGCCGAGGAAGGGCCCGACACGCTCACGATTCCGTTGCCGGGCGACTGCTGAGCAGTCGTCATCCCTGCGCCCGCAGGTCAGTCCCGCAGCGGGTGCGCGAGCTCGTCGGCCGGCAGCCTGGCCCACAGGATCGCCACGACCGCCACCACTCCCGGCACCAGCCCGGCGATGAAGAAGGTGTTGCGCAGCCCGATCGCGTCCGCGACCGGACCCGCCAGCGCCATCGACACCGGCATCAGCGACACGCTCACGAAGAAGTCGAGCGACGCGACCCGGCCCAGCAGGTGGGCCGGCACCCGGCGCTGGAGCAGCGTGCCCCAGATGACCATGGGTGCGGAGAAGAGCGCACCGATCACTGCAGCCGAGGCCACCACCACCCACACGCTGTCAGCGAGCGCGATCACCACGAACGGCAGGCAGCCCAGTCCCCACCCGAGGTTCATCAGGGTGAGGTAGCGCCGCGGCATCCGGATCGAGGCAACCACCAGGGACCCGACCGCCCCGCCGATGCCGAAGGCGGCCAGGACGTAGGAGTGGTCGGTGGGGCCCCCGCCGAGCCGGTCCTTGATGAGGAAGGGGATGAGCACCTCGAGCGGGCCCATCATCACCAGGATCATCAACGAGGCGAACAGCAGCGTGGCCAGCAGCCACGGCGTGCGGACCATGTAGGTGAAGCCCTCGCGCACGTCGGCGAGGGCGGCGCGCACCGGGTGACCGGCGTGCGCGGCGTCGAGAGTGCGGCGTACGGGGGTGACGGGGACGCGGGCCAGTGCCAGCAGCGCGATCGCCGACGACACGGCCGCCACGGTGAACGCGGTCCCCGGGGAGGCGGCGGCCACCACGGCGCCGGCCACCGCGGGGCCGATCGCCTGGCCGATGGTCGGGCGCACCATGCCCTCGAAGCCGTTGACCGCCTGGAGGTCGGACTCGGGGATCAGGGCGGGCAGCCACGCGGAGTAGGCGGGGTAGTAGAACGCCATGCCCATCCCGGTCACGAAGGTGACGCAGGCGAGCATCCACAGGGCGTTGAGGTCGACCGACGACAGGAAGGCGACCAGCGTCATCCCGACGAGCTCGACGAGCGCGACGGTCAGCAGGATGTGCTTCTGCGGGACCCGGTCGGCCACGACGCCCGCCAGGAGCGCCGGCACGAGCACGCCGACGGCGCTCGCGGTCATCACGGTGGACAGCTGTCCGGGGCCACCGCCGAGCCGGATGACCTCCCACACCAGCGCCACGATCCACACGCCGCCAGCGAACGAGCTCGCGGCGAGCGCGACGGCCAGCCACCGGTAGGCCGGGGTCCGGAAGGGCGTCAGGGCACGGGGGAGGCGTCGGCCGACCACCTGGTCGCCGACCGTGTCCTGCACCTGGTCGATCAACGGGTCCGGCATGCGGCCAGTCTGACGGGTGGCACCGACAGGGGCCACCGGTTTGGCTAGCCTGCGACCCATGCGCGCTGCCCAGGTCGTCACCCTCACCGGTCCCTCCGACGTCGTCGTCAACGACGTCCCCGATCCCACGCCCGGACCCGACGACGTGCTCGTCGAGGTGCACAGCGTCGGGGTCTCGTTCCCCGACCTGCTGCTGAGCCGCGGGGAGTACCAGATGAAGCCGGAGCCGCCGTTCAACCTCGGCGTCGACTTCGCGGGCGAGGTGCTCGACCCCGGGAGCAGCGACCTCGTCGTCGGCCAGCGGGTCGCGGGCGTGGCCGGGTGGGGCAACGCCGCCGAGCGGGTCGCCGCGCCCGCCACCTGGACCTTCCCGCTCCCCGACGTCCTGTCGTACGACGAGGGCGCCGCACTGCCTCTCAACTACCTGACCGCGCAGTTCGCGCTCAAGGACCGCGGCGGGATCCGCGAGGGCGACACCGTGCTCGTGCACGGCGCGGCCGGCGGGGTCGGCACCGCCACCCTCCAGGTCGCGAAGGGGTACGGCGCCCGCACGATCGCCGTGGTCAGCACCGAGGAGAAGGCCGAGGTGGCCCGCGCCGCCGGGGCCGACGACGCCGTGCTCGTCTCCGCCGACGGGGTGGGGTTCCGGGACCGGGTCAAGGAGCTGACCGGTGGCCGGGGCGTGGACATCGTCCTCGACGTGGTGGGGGGCGACCTGTTCACCGACTCGCTGCGCTGCCTGGCCGAGCAGGGCCGGCTGCTGGTGGTCGGCTTCGCGGCCGGCCAGGGCATCCCCGAGGTGAAGGTCAACCGGCTGCTCCTGAACAACATCGACGTCCGCGGGGTCGGGTGGGGTGCCTACGCGATGAGCCGCCAGGACTTCATGCAGCAGCAGTGGACCGCGCTCATGCCGATGATCGAGAGCGGCGTGATCAGGCCGCCCATCGGCGCGACGTACGCCCTCGAGGACTTCGGCCGGGCCCTCGTCGACATGGACGAGCGCCGCACGCTCGGCAAGAGCATCGTGCGCCTCCGCTGACCGGCGGACCGACCGGCGCGCTGACCGGTTGGGCCGACCTCTGTGGGTGCCGCCGGTTAGGGTCGGGTCCGTGAGCATCCTCGACGACGCCCGCCCGGGCATGAACCCTGACATCCGTCCCCAGGACGACCTGTTCGGCCACGTCAACGGGCGCTGGCTCGACGAGACCGAGATCCCCAGCGACCGCTCGAGCTGGGGCCCGTTCGTCCAGCTCGCCGACGTCGCCGAGCAGCAGGTCAACGACATCATCACGTCGCTGGCCGAGACCCCGGCCGACGAGCTCGGTGAGGACGCCCGCAAGATCGGCGACCTCTTCGCCTCGTTCATGGACGAGGCGGCGATCGACCGGCTCGGCACGCGCCCGATCCAGCCGCTCGTGACCGCGGTCGAGGCGCTGCGCGACGTGCGCGACCTCGCGGCGTTCCTCGGCGAGTTCGAGCGGATCGGCGGCGCCGGCCTGTTCGGGTCCTACATCGACACCGACGACCGCAACTCCGACCGCTACCTCTTCCACATCACCCAGGGCGGCCTCGGGCTCCCGGACGAGAGCTACTACCGCGAGGACAAGTTCGCCGAGATCCGCGAGGCGTACGTCGGCTACCTCACCCGGCTGCTCGAGCTCGGCGGCCACGCGCACCCGGCGGCGGCGGCGCAGACGGTCCTCGAGGTGGACACCCGCCTGGCCAAGGGCCACTGGGAGCGCGCGGAGACCCGCGACGTCCAGAAGACCTACAACCTGATGACGCTCGAGGAGCTCAAGGCGCTCGCGCCGGCCTTCGACTGGGAGGCCTACGCCACCAACCTCGGCGGCAGCGCGGAGACCATCGCCGAGTCGTGCGTGCGTCAGCCGTCCTACCTGGCGCACCTCTCGACCGTGCTGGAGGAGGTCGACATCGAGCAGTGGCGCCCGTGGCTGCTGTTCCACGTGCTGCGCTCCGCCGCGCCCTACCTTCCCGACGACTTCGTGCAGACCAACTTCGACTTCTACGGCCGCACCCTCAACGGCACGCCCGAGCTGCGCGAGCGCTGGAAGCGCGGCGTCGCCCTGGTCGAGGGCGCGATCGGCGAGGCCGTCGGCAAGGTCTACGTGGAGCGGCACTTCCCGCCGGAGTCCAAGGCGATGATGGACGACCTGGTCGCCAACCTGCTCCAGGCCTACCGCGTCTCCATCGAGGCGCTGGACTGGATGACCGAGGAGACCAAGCAGCGGGCCTACGACAAGCTCGACACCTTCCGGCCCAAGATCGGCTACCCGGAGAAGTTCCGCGACTACAGCAACCTGCGGGTCACCGCCGACGACCTGATGGGCAACGTGGCGGCCTCCGCGGCGTACGAGACCGACCGCGAGCTGGCCAAGATCGGCTCGCCGGTGGACCGCGACGAGTGGTTCATGCTGCCGCAGACCGTCAACGCCTACTACAACCCCGGCACCAACGAGATCTGCTTCCCGGCGGGCATCCTGCAGAGGCCGTTCTTCAGCCCCGACGCCCACCCCGCGGAGAACTACGGCGGCATCGGCGCGGTCATCGGCCACGAGATCGGCCACGGCTTCGACGACCAGGGCGCTCAGTACGACGGAGCCGGCAACCTCAACGACTGGTGGACCGCCGACGACAAGGCCGCCTTCGAGGTCAAGTCCAAGGCGCTGATCGAGCAGTACGACGGCTTCGAGCCGCGCGCGCTGCCCGGCGAGAAGGTCAACGGCGCGCTGACCGTCGGCGAGAACATCGGTGACCTCGGGGGCCTGACCATCGGCCACAAGGCGTTCGTCATCGCCGAGGGCGGCGACGCCTCCGTCGAGGACCGGCGCAAGGTCTTCCTCAACTGGGCCTACTGCTGGCGTACCAAGCGGCGTCGCGAGCAGGAGCAGCAGTACCTCACCATCGACCCGCACTCCCCGCCGGAGTTCCGGGCCAACATCGTGCGCAACCTCGACGAGTTCCACGAGGTGTTCGAGACCTCGACGGAGGACGCGCTATGGGTCGACCCGGAGCAGCGCGTCCGCATCTGGTGAGTCAGGCGGCTCAGCCGCGCGGGACGAGGCGGCGGCCCGAGCCGTCGGTCTACGCTCGCTCCATGCGAGCAGCGGTGACGATCGATGGCGGGATCCTGGTGGGTCATGACGGGTCCAGGTCCTCCGGTGAGGCAGTCGTGTGGGCGGGTCGGCACGCCGCCCGCCTCGGCATCCCCCTGCACGTGCTGCGGGCCTGGAGCCTGACCAACGCGCCCCGTCCCGCCTCGATGGCGCCGGGCTTCGTCCCGCCGGAGGAGGACTTCCAGCAGGCGGTGCTCGAGCAGCTCGCGCGGGACGTGCAGGCCCTGCACCTCCCTCAGGACTGCACGGTCGAGCTGCACGCGGCGCACGGCCAGTCCTCGGCCAAGCTCCTCGAGTGCGCCGTCGGCGCGGAGATCCTCGTGGTCGGCCGTCGGGGGGCGGGTGGCTTCCGCGGGCTGCTGACCGGTTCGACGGCCGAGCAGGTGGTGCGGCACGCACCCGGCCCGGTCGTGGTGGTGCCGGTCACCGGTCAGGGTGCCTGAACTCGTCCCACCGCCGCTCCTCGTAGTCGTCGAGGAACAGGTCCGGTCGTCGTTCGAGCTCGGCGTCGATGCGTTGCGCAAGGGGTTCTAGGTCGTTGACGTACGCCATCGACACCGGGAAGACGAGGGCGCGGTGCCGGGGGTCGTCGCCCCACAGGGTGATCGTCGTGAAGTAGGCCTCGCGCTTCACCCGCACCCGCGTGACCTGCGAGAACTGCAGCTGGTGGACCACGCGGTCGCCGTACGTGCGGGTCAGCGTCGACCCGCTGACGTGGACGTGGATGCGGAGCAGGCCACGGGCGAGCAGGAGGGGCACCACCACGAGGACGAGCGCCATGCCCACGCCCATGACCCACGTGCCGAGGGAYCCGGACCCGCCGGCCGCGGTCCGGAAGACCCGGTAGGTGGGGATGGCGAGGACCACGGCCACGGCCACCATCGCCCACGCCAGCGCGGTCCGTTGTGGCAGCTCTGTCCCGAGATCGGTGGTCATGGCGCAACATTAGGGCCGCCGGGGTTTGACCCGCGCCGCCCCGGGTACCCGGGGTGAGCCACGTTCCGATGTAGGAGGCTTGATCCCCGTGTCCTCGAGACTCGACGCCATGCTCGCCCAGATCGACGCCCAGGCCGACGCCTCGTTGGCCAAGCTCGACCAGGCCGAGCAGTTCGCCCGCCGCTCCGAGGCGCTCACCGTGGAGGGGGAGAGCCCCGACGGTCGGGCCGTCGTCACGGTCAACGGCACCGCGCACCCGGTGGCCGTCCGCTTCTCCGACGACGTCCACCAGCTGTCGCCGGGCGAGCTGGGCAGCGCCGTGATGAGCGCCCTGGGCCAGGCCCAGCGCCGGCTGTCGTTCCGCATCGAGGAGCTCGGCGCCGAGGTCTACGGACCCGACTCCGGCACGGCCCGCACGTACGCCGACGCGTACCGCGAGCAGTACGGCTACGAGGAGGTCTGATGAGCGACGGATTCGCGGTCAACGCCGGCGACCTGCGGGCACACGCCTCGCACGTGCGGAGCCTCAACAGCCAGGTCGACAAGGCCAGGGCCGCCTCCCACGAGGCCAACTTCAGCTCGACCATGTTCGGGACCATCGGCTCGAAGCTGGTCTGGCCGCTCATGGCGCCGCTCGACGCGGCCGGCCAGGAGTCGATGACCACGCTCGGCGAGATCTTCACCTCCACCGCGGACGCGGTGCAGAACGTGGCCGACGAGTTCGAGGTCGTCGACGGTGCCGTCATGACCGCATGGAACAAGATGGTGGACCTCCTCCCGTGAACGATCTCGTCGTCACCTCCCCGGGCACCGACCACGGGCTGGTCGCCAACCACGGCTCGATCACCGAGCTGAACAACGGTGTGGCGGTCCTCGACGGCGCCATCGACGGCGCCTCCGCCCTCGCCCAGGGCGACTTCATCGAGGCGAGCGTGCAGGGCGTCAGCGCGGCTCTGGACGTGGTGGGGATGATCGTGAACCCCATCGCCGGCGTCTCCTCGATGGTGGCCAACTTCATGATGGAGCACTGCGGCGCCCTCCAGGAGTGGCTCGACGAGATGCTCGGCGACCCGGCGGTGATCACCGCGGGGGCGCAGTCGTGGACCAACATCGGCAACCACCTCCAGGGCCTCTCCCCGGACTACACCGCGCTGGTCGCCCACGACCTCGGCGAGTTCTCGGGTCTCGCCATCAACGCCTACCGGGGTGTCTCGTCCGTCTCGGCCGAGGTCGTCACAGCCCTCGGAAGAATCTCCCACGGCGTCTCCGCCGGTGTGGAGGTCGCCGGCGGGCTGCTGGCCGGTGTCCGGGACTTCGTGCAGGCGCTGGTCTCCGACCTGGTCGGGGCGGCGGTCGACGCGCTGGCCAAGGTCGCGCTGACCGCCGGGATCGCCGCACCGTGGGCCGGCACCGGCCTGGTGATGAAGGCGCGGGAGGTCATCGAGAGGTGCCGCACCTTCATGAAGGGACTCTCGACGTCCCTCGACAACTTCGCCGAGCTCGTGGGTGAGATCAGCCCGGCCATGAAGTCCGCGACCAAGGCGGTGTCCACCTACCTCGTCGAGGGGGCGACGGCCGGGGTCGACGCCGGCCTCACCGTGGCCTTCTCCATGGGCAAGGGTGTCACCCAGGGAGACCACGACATCTAGGTTGTTGAATGGTCCGGTGATCAAGCCGGGGCACGACCAGGGTGCGTACGCCGTGCGGTGCGAGTGGGGCCCGACCGGCGCGGCCCTGGTCCCCGCCGACATCGCGGTCGTCGTCGACGTGCTGTCCTTCACCACCACGGTGACGATCGCGGTCGGGCGGGGGATCGCCGTCCTGCCCTACCGGTGGCGCGACGAGACCGCACTGTCGTACGYCGCCTCGCGGGACGCGCTGCTGGCGGTCGGTCGTCTCGAGGCGCGCGAGCAGGCGGGGCAGGTGAGCCTGTCGCCCGCCGCCATGGCCGGGGTCGCCGGGGTGGAGCGGATCGTGCTGCCCTCGCCGAACGGCTCGACCATCACGATGGCGCTGGCGGGAACCGGTGCCCGGGTCGTGGCCGGGTCGCTGCGCAACGCCGCTGCGGTCGCCGAGCACCTCGCACCGCTGGTGCGCGGCGGCGCGACGTGCGTCGTCGTACCGGCGGGGGAGCGGTGGCCCGACGGCACCCTGCGACCGGCCGTCGAGGACCTGTGGGGGGCGGGCGCGATCCTGACCGGGCTCCTCGAGCGGCGTGTCGGCGGGCTGAGCCCGGAGGCCCTGGTCGCGACGCACGCCTGGGCGGCCGTCCGCCTGCCCGCGGACCTCCACGACTGCGCCTCGGGGCGCGAGCTGGTGGCGGCGGGGTTCGCCGACGACGTCGCGGTGGCGGCCGAGGTGGACGCCGGCGACGTCGTGCCCGTGCTGGACGGAGAGGCGTTCGTCGACGCCGCCTGAGCGTTGTCGGGGCGCCCTGTTAGACATGGGGCCATGACCACCGCCACCGACGTCCGTGCCGAGGCCGAGCGCCACCTCCAGGCCCTGGTGGGACGCGACGACGCGGTCCTGCGCGAGGACCAGTGGTCCGCGATCGAGGCGCTCGCCGTCGACCGCCGCCGGGCGCTGGTCGTGCAGCGCACCGGCTGGGGCAAGTCGGCGGTCTACTTCGTCGCGACCCTGCTGCTGCGCTCGCGAGGCGCCGGCCCGACCGTCATCGTCTCGCCGCTGCTCGCCCTGATGCGCAACCAGATCGAGGCCGCCGAGCGTGCCGGCATCCGGGCGGTGACCATCAATTCCACCAACATCGAGCAGTGGCAGCCGATCAACGACGCGATCAACGCGGGTGAGGTCGACGTGCTGCTCGTCAGCCCCGAGCGCCTCAACAACCCGGGCTTCCGCGACCAGGTCCTGCCGCGGCTGGCCGCCACCTCGGGCCTGCTCGTGGTCGACGAGGCGCACTGCATCTCCGACTGGGGCCACGACTTCCGCCCCGACTACCGCCGGATCCGCACGCTCCTCGGCGACCTGCCGGAGGGCATCCCGGTGCTGGCCACGACGGCGACGGCCAACGCCCGGGTGACCGCCGACGTCGCCGAGCAGCTCGGGGGTGGGCTCGACCCGGCCGCCGACGAGCGCTCGGGCGTGCTGGTGCTCCGCGGCTCCCTCGACCGCGAGTCGCTGCGGTTGGGGGTGCTTCGCCTGCGCACCGCCGAGCAGCGGCTCGCCTGGCTCGCCGACCACCTGTCCGAGCAGCCCGGCTCGGGCATCGTCTACTGCCTCACCGTCGCCGCCACCCAGGAGGTCGCGGCCTACCTGCGCGAGCGTGGGCACGAGGTCGCCGCCTACTCCGGGCAGACCGACCCGACCGAGCGGCAGGCGCTGGAGGCCGACCTGGTGGCGGGCCGGGTCAAGGCCCTCATCGCCACCTCGGCGCTGGGCATGGGCTTCGACGCCTCGCTGGGCTTCGTGATCAACCTCGGGGCTCCCCAGTCCCCGGTCGCCTACTACCAGCAGGTCGGCCGTGCCGGTCGCGGCACCTCGGAGGCCAGCGTCGTGCTCCTGCCGCAGCTCGAGGACCGCGACATCTGGGCCTACTTCGCCGGGCTGTCCTTCCCGCCCGAGCAGCTCGTCCGGCAGACGATCGAGGTCCTCGCGGGCTCCGACAAGCCGCTGTCCACTGCCACGCTGGAGTCCTACGTCGAGCTCGGGCGCAACCGGCTCGAGGCGATGCTCAAGGTCCTCGACGTCGACGGTGCCGTCCGACGTGTCCAGGGCGGGTGGGAGGCCACCGGCCGGCCATGGGCCTACGACGCCGAGCGCTACGACCGGGTCCGGGAGGCCCGGGAGCGCGAGCAGGCCGCGATGCTGGCCTACCTCGACAGCGACGAGTGCCGGATGCGCTACCTGCGCGAGCAGCTCGACGACCCCGACGCCGTCGACTGCGGCCGCTGCGACAACTGCGGTGGCCTCTCGCTGGTCACCTCCGTCTCGGAGGAGGCGGTGGCGTCGGCCAGCGCCCGGCTCTCGCGCCCGGGGGTGGCGATCGAGCCGCGCAAGATGTGGCCCACCGCGCTGGCCAACCTCGGGCTCGGCCTCAAGGGCAAGATCGGGACCGGTCCCGCCGACGGGCGGGCGATCGCCCGGCTCACCGACCTCGGCCACGGCCAGGCGCTGCGCGAGCTCTTCGCCGCCGGTGTCCCCGACGGGCCGGTCCCGCCGTCCCTGGCCCAGGGACTGATGACGGTGATGAAGGACTGGTCGGGCGAGTGGGCCGAGCGGCCCGTCGCCCTCGTCCATGTCGAGTCCRCCACCCGTCCCCAGCTCGTCGCCGACCTCGCCGCCGGGTTGGCCCGGGTCATGCAGCTGCCCCTCGTCGGCACCTGGGCGATCGCCGACCCGTCGGTGGCCCCGGGCCGGGGCGCCACCAACTCTGCCCAGCGGGTGGCGGCGGTGACACGGCGCTACGAGCTGCGCGCCGGGGTCCCCTCGGGCCCGGTGCTGCTCGTCGACGACCTCGTCGTCACCGGCTGGACGATGACCGTCGCGGCCGTGGCGCTTCGCGAGGCCGGCGCCACCGCGGTGCTTCCCGTGGCGCTCGGCACCCAGGCCTGAGGCCGGCGACACGACCACAATGCGTCAGGCGGACTCGCGGGACAGGTGCGGGTAGTAGTCCCGCGGTGTTCCGTCCCGGTCGACCAGCGTGGAGAGTCGCAGCCCGGCGGACTCCACCGTCCGGGAGCTGAGCCAGGCGAGGGCCACGCTGGGAACCGCCACCACGACGGCCGTCGCCAGGAAGGCCGCCCCGGGCTGAGCCGCGGGCACGAGCCCCCAGGAGGAGACCAGCCGCAGCACGGGCTCGTGGATCAGGTAGATCCCGTAGCCGAGCCCGCCCAGCCAGGCCAGGGTCGGCTCGGTGAGCACCTTCGGGTACGGGCCGCGGTGCAGGACGATGGCGGCGAGCGCGACGCCCAGCGCGACGGCGTACAGGGTGGGCCACCAGTGCAGCTGGCCCGTGTCGGGCCGGGTGACGACCAGCGCCAGCAGGGCCCCGACACCGAGACCGGCCACGAGTCGTCGCGRCACGGTCGGCAGCTGGACGCCTCGCGCGCTGGCCACGGCGAGGAACATGCCGACGGCGAAGCTGCCGGCCCGCGACATCGGCGAGAACCACACCGACCAGTTGGCCGGGTCCTGCTGGGTCAGGTTGATGGTGACGAGGTTGTAGACCAGGCCGATCACCAGCAGGAGGGTGGGCAGGGACAGCAGCACCGCGGTGCGGGCCCGCGGGCCGTCCCAGCGGCGGACCGCCCGCCGGATCAGCGGGAAGCTCATCGCCACCAGCAGGTAGAAGTGGAACTCCACCGCCAGGCTCCAGGCCGGGCCTGCAGTCCAGAAGATGTAGGTGTCGCTGTAGATGTGGGTGAACGTCAGGTGCAGCAGCAGGTCCTGCCAGTGCCCCGGGAGGTCGTGGTTGGTCATCGCCCACACCACCAGGACGACGGTCCAGTACAGCGGCAGCAGCCGGGCCGTGCGTCGCAGGAGCATCGCGCGACCCGACCGGGTCTCGTCGCCGGCGTACAGGGCCCGGGCCACCGGCAGCCAGAGGACCAGGCCCGACAGCACGAAGAACATCTCCACGAACAGCTCGGTGCCGATCATCAACTGGTGGGCCAGGCCGTCCCAGGGCCATGCGGCGTCGGGGCCGCTGCGGGAGTGCTGGTAGGCGTGGAAGGTCACCACGCTGAGCGCCGCGATGGCGCGCAGGGTGTTGAGCGGGAAGACCCGCCGGTCGTCGGTGCCGCTCGCCGGGGCGGGGGCGGGGGTTCGGGTTGCCTGCAGGGTGCTCATGCAGCCACCTCCTCGTCGTACGTCGTCAGGGTTCGGTCGGTGCCTGTGTGCTGGCCGGAGCTCGAGCCGCTGCTCGCGGCGGTCCGGGGGTCACCACCCACTGGTGCTCGCCGCGCAGCTGCTTGAGGTGCGCGACCCGGTTCACCAGGTTCTTGGCCTCGGTGTAGACGAGCAGGTTGAGGATGCTCGCCGACACGAACCACCAGGGGTGCCGGCGGATGCTCGGCGCGCCCAGCCGGTAGGCCGCCATCGTCTGCAGCGGGCCGGAGACGGTGACGAACAAGGTGATGAGCACGAAGAGCGGGGAGGTCAGCTGCAGCCCGCCGTCGCGCCAGGCCAGGAAGCCGAGCAGCGGCCAGGCGAACATCGAGATCCACGGGTAGATCTCGCGCCAGCCGAGCAGGTAGGTCAGGCCGGCCTTCTGCCGCAGCGACAGGTGCGGGCGTCGCAGCAGCGGCCACAGGTGCCGGACCGACACCTGGAACCAGCCCTGCGCCCAGCGCAGCCGCTGCTTCCACAGCGACCGGATGTTCTCCGGGGCCAGCTCGTAGCTCACCAGGCCCGGGTCGCTGACCAGGCTCCCGCCCGCGCCGAGGGTGCGCATCGAGGCCTCGATGTCCTCGGTGAGGTAGGAGCCGCGGAGCCGGATGCGCTCCAGCGCGGTGGCCCGCCAGTAGCCGTTGGAGCCGCCGAAGATCCCGAAGCCGTGCAGGGCCGCACGGCCCGGGTGCGAGACGGCATAGATCTGCTCGAACTCCACGGCGACGAGTCGGGCCAGGGCCGAGTCCGCGCCGTTGCGGATCACGCAGTGCCCTTGGACGACGTCGTGTCCCGCGGCGATCCAGCGCCAGGCGCGGTCGAAGGAGCCGTCGGCCGGGTGGTGGTCGGCGTCGAAGATGCCGACGAACTCACCGTTCGCGATGCGCGTGACCGCGTTGACGTTCTGCGCCTTGGAGGTGCTCTCGGAGACCTTGAGGACGGTCAGCCGGTCGTGGGTCGCGTCCAGCTCGGCGAGACGCGCCTCCACGGGCAGGGTCACCGGGGAGTTGTAGGCCAGGATCACCTGCAGCTCGCCGCTGTAGTCGTGGGCGACGAAGTGCTCGATCGTCTCGACGATCGTGTCCGCCTCGTTGGGCAGGTACGCCGCGATGATCGCCGTGGCTCGCGGGGCCGGCTCGTCGGGCACGTCGGGCACTCGCGGCGGCGTGAACGCGTGGGAGATCTCGGCCCAGATCGTGAGTGCGGTGAGCGTGAGGGCGCCCACGAGGGTCCAGTAGAGCGGACCCGAGACGTCGATGCCGAGGTGGAACAGGCCCACCATCGTCAGGAACGGCAGCAGCACGCTGCCTGCGGTCGCCGCCACGATCTGACGGCCCGCGGTCCACCCGGAGATGCGCGGGTTGCGGGCCTTGACGTGCAGGCCGTCCTGCCGCGGCTGGAGGTCGCGCTGGCGCAGCGACTCGGCGGCCGCCTTGCCCGCGGCCTGCGCGGCCGCGTCGGGGTCCTGCTGTCGGGTGATGGGTGCCCAGCCGACGCCGAGGTCGACCACCACGTCCGTGTCGTGGAGGCGGTCGAGGACCTCGAGGGCGAAGTACGCCATCTCCTGAAGCCGTACCGGCCGGGCGGCACGGTCCTCGCGGCGCAGCTGGAGCAGCAGGCGGCCGTTCGGGGTTGCGGAGATCAGCTCGCCCGGCTGGAGTCGGGCGGTGAGCAGCTCGGCGGCGCGCTCCACCACTCCGGCCGGGGCGCGGGTGTGGTCGTTGGGGTCGTCGCTGTCGGTGGCCCACACGGGGTCGATGACCGCGACGATGCGACGGCGGGCGACCCGGTTGAAGGTCGTGACGGGGGCGGTGATGTCGACGGTGTCGACGACGGCCCCGGTCGTGATCGGTCGGTCGAAGGGCGTGGCAGCTCGTGGCTGGACGGTCATGGGAAGGTCTCTCTCCGGTCGGCGTGCAGGTCGACCCGGGGGACCGGTGGTGACCGGTGGGCCCGGGAGGTGCGCGTCTGCGTGAGCCGCGGCGAAGCGTTCGACGCTCCACGATCGACCCCCACGGGAGCAACTCCGAACCCCCCTCGGCGACGGTGAGGATGCTCACCCGAGACCCGGGTCACGCCCCGATGACGACGGCCCGCCCCCGCCGCGGCCGTCCCGGGGGTGGCGGTGCGTCAGCCACATTCTCGATCGCGGATATGTGGCTGCGGCACCGCTCGTGCAGGTGTCGCCCGGGACTCGCCGGGGTGGGGGTGAGCAGGCCACATTCCCGGTCGCGACAGTGTGGCTGACTCACCGCTCCGGGGGCGACGGGCGACGGCCACAGGAGCGACCCCGGAGAATGTGGCTGGCTCACCGCCCCCCTGGCGCGCCCCGCGCCCCGGGAACGCCAGACGGCCCGCCCCCCATGAGGAGGACGGGCCGTCGGTGAGCGCCGGTGGTGGGTCAGTGACCCAGCATCACCGCGGGGTCGGCCGGGGCGACCTTGGTGCGGGGCAGGAACGCCGCCGGGATCAGGCAGCAGGCGACGAGGATCGTCGCCACCACGAACACGGTCGCGAACGAGTCGGCCATGTGGTCCAGCTGGCCGGCCGGCGTGGTGGCCGTGCTCTTCTTGAGCTCGTTGGTGAGGATCACCGAGAACAGGGCGGTGCCCATCGAGGCCGCGACCTGCTGGGTGATGTTGAGCAGGGTGGAGCCGCGGGCCACGTTGTGTGCGGTCAGTGTCGCCAGCGCGGCGGTCATGATCGGCATCATCGTGCCGCCCATGCCGAGGCCCATCACGAAGAGCGCACCGAGGATGTAGGAGTAGGAGGTGTCCACCTCGATCTGGGTGAACATCGCCATGCCGACGGTGATCACGGTGATCCCGACGAGCACGATCTTGCCGGGGCCGATGCGGTCGGCCAGGATCCCGGCGATCGGCATGGTGATCATCGCGCCGATGCCCTGCGGGGCGAGCAGCAGCCCGGCCCCGAGCGCGTCCTCGCCGCGGACGGTGATGAAGTACAGCGGGAACAGCAGCGAGGCGCCGAAGAAGGCGATCGCGAAGAGCATCATCGCCAGCACCGCGACGGTCATGTTGCGGTTCTTGAACAGGCGCAGCTCGATCAGCGGGTGCAGGTTGCGCCGGCTGAGGGCCCACGGCACGAACGCGATGATCAGCAGGGCGCCGAGGACCATCGGGACCAGGACCTCGGGAGTCATCGCGGTGCCGTGCTCCGGGATGGAGCTGACGCCGTAGAGGAAGGCGGCGAGGCCCGGGGAGAGCAGGATCATGCCCAGCCAGTCGAAGGTCTCCGACGGCTCGACCTCGTCCTTGGGCAGCACGATCCAGGCGTAGACGATGGCGGCGGCGCCGATCGGAAGGTTGATCAGGAAGATCCAGTGCCACGACGCGCTGTCGATCAGGGCGCCACCGAGGATCGGGCCGAAGATCGGACCGAGCAGCATCGGGATGCCGAGCACGGCCATCACGCGCCCGACACGCTCCGGGCCGGCGGCGCGGGTCAGGATCGTCATGCCCAGCGGCATCAGCATGCCGCCACCGAGGCCCTGCAGGACGCGGAAGAGGACGAGCATCTCCAGGCTGGTGGCCGTGGCGCACAGCACCGAGCCGGCGGTGAAGAGCAGCACGGCAAGCAGGTAGAGCCGCTTGGTGCCGAAGCGGTCGGCCGCCCACCCGGTCAGCGGGATCACGCTGGCCAGGGCCAGCGTGTAGCCGGTCATGGTCCAGGCGACCTCGGCCGCGGTCGCGTCGAACTCGCGCTGGAAGGTCTCGAGGGCCACCGAGACGACGGTGATGTCGAGGATGGACATGATGGCGCCGAGCACGACGACGCCGGCGACGCGGAGGACGCTCTTGTCGAGCTTGTCGGAGTCACTGCCCGCCGGGACGTCGGCGGGATGCTGCTGGAGGTCTGTGGTCACCGGGGAATGGTGTCAGTTGCCACCGACAACTACCCACTACTTTAGAACAGTTCTCGGCGTGGCCTGGCTCACCCCGGCGGGCGGTCGAGCTCCTCGATGCGGGCCAGGCTGGGGCCCCGCTCCGCACGGATCGCCCGCCCGCCGGACTCGACGTCGCGCATCACCCGCAGCACGTTGCGGCACGTCAGCCGGGCCAGGTCGTCGCCCGACCAGCCCCGGTCGGCCAGAGCGGAGAGCAGCGCCGGGTAGCCGGTGACGTCCTCGAGGCCGGTCGGCAGCACCTCGACACCGTCGTAGTCGCCCCCGAGCCCCACGTGGTCGATGCCCGCGACCTCGCGCACGTGCTCGCAGTGCGCGACCACGTCGGCGAGGTCGGCGACCGGCTCCGGGTGGGCCGCGCGGTGGGCGGCGTACCACGGCGAGAATCGGACGTTGTCGGCCTCCGCGATCCCCTCGGCGGCCGCGGCCTCGACGGCGCCGCGGTGCCAGTCGGCGCACGCCTGGTTCACGAACTTGGGCACGAAGGTCACCATGCAGACCCCACCCTGGTCGCGCACTGACTCCAGGACGTCGTCCGGGGCGTTGCGCGGGCTGTCGGTCACCGCACGGGCCGAGCTGTGGCTGAAGATCGCCGGCACCTCGGCGATGGCGAGGGCGTCGCGCATCGTGTCGGCGGAGACGTGGGACAGGTCGACCATCATCCCGATGCGGTTCATCTCCCGCACGACCTCGCGACCGAAGGCGGTCAGTCCGCCGGCGACGGGCCGGTCGGTGGCGGAGTCGGCCCACGGGGTGTTCGCGTTGTGGGTCAGCGTCAGGTACCGCACGCCCAGGGCGTGCAGCCGGCGCAGCGTCCCGAGGGAGCAGTCGATCGAGTGACCGCCCTCGGCGCCCATCAGGGAGGCGATCCGCCCGGAGGCCCACGCCGCCTCGACGTCGTCGGCGGTGCGCGCCAGCACCAGCCGGTCGGCGTACCGCTCGGTGAGGGCGTACGCCGCGTCGACCTGCTCGAGGGTGGCGCTGACCGCGTGGTCGCCGGTCAGCCGCGTCGGGACGTAGACGGACCAGAACTGCGCGCCGACCCCGCCGTCGCGCAGGCGGGGCAGGTCGGTGTGGGTGGGGGTGCCGCCGGCGCCGACGTCGAGCCGGTCCCAGTCGTAGGCCACCAGGTCGCGGGCCGTCCACAGCAGGTCGTTGTGGCCGTCGACGACCGGGTGGTCGGCGAGCAGCGCGGCGAGGTCCACGTCAGCCGAGGAGCGACTCGACGCGGTCGACGAGCTGTGGGTCCTGGGGCTCCACGACGGGGCCGAAGCGTGCGACGACGGTGCCGTCGGCGTCGACGAGGAACTTCTCGAAGTTCCACTGGACGTCGCCGGCCTCGCCCTTCTCGTTCGGCGTCTCGACGAGCCCGCGGTAGATCTCGTGGCGGTGCTCGCCGTTGACCTCGACCTTCTCGCTCATCGGGAACGTGACGCCGTACGTCGCCGAGCAGAACTCCGCGATCTCCTCCTCGGTGCCGGGCTCCTGCCCGCCGAACTGGTTGCAGGGCAGGCCGACCACCGTGAAGCCGCGGTGGCCGTACTTCTCCTGGAGCTCCTCGAGGCCGGTGTACTGCGGGGTCAGCCCGCACTTGCTGGCGACGTTGACCAGCAGGGCGGGCCGGCCGCCGGTGAGGTCGCGCAGCGTGCCGGGGGTGCCGTCGAGGCGGGCCAGGGAGGAGTCGAGGATGCTCATGGGTACGACGCTAGCGTGGGCCGAGTGAGTTTTGTCCCGGTGAGCGGTCCCGCCACGTTCAGGGCGGGCGAGCAGCCCCGCGACGGGACGGTCGAGTTCACCGGTGGGCAACGCACGGTGAGCCTGCCGATCCGTGGCGCGCTCCCGGTGCTGACCCGGGCCCACGCCCAGGCTGACGTCCACCCGAGCGTCACCCTGCTCAGCGGTGCCGCGCTGCTCGGCATGCGGCTGGTCGCCGCCGGCCGGTTCGGTCCCGACGACACCGGCACCCGCTGGCAGGTGGCCGGCCTCGACGCCACCGACGAGGACCGCATCGCCCAGCTGGCCCGGGCACGGGCCCGCGAGGGTCTGGACGTCGGAACAGCCGAGGGCATCGTCCGGGCCGTGCTCGACGCCGTGGCCGACGCGATGCCCCGGGCGGCGCCCCTGGCCACCCGCCGCAGCCCGGCACGCGCGGCCGCGCCCGCCGCACCCGAGCACCGGGTCGATCCCGACTTCACCCGCCGCCTCGAGGAGCGGGTCGCCCGCGCCCGGGCCCGTGGCAACGACGACCGCCCCCAGCTGGTCAACCTCGCCGTCCGCGTCGAGGCCGACGAGGAGGAGCTGGTCGCGGGCGCCGTACGACTCGTGCTGCAGGTCGTGGCCGCCGACAACGCCGCACACGTCGCGGACGCCGCGCTGCTGTGGACCGAGGCCGACGAGCCGGGCAGCAGCCACGGCTTCGGCGACCGGGCCCGCACCCACGCCTCCATCGCCCTGCGCGCCGCGGCCGAGGCGTGGCCGGTGCTCGACCGGCTGCTGGCGCTGCGGGTGCCCGACCAGATCACCCTGGACAGCGACGAGCTGCTGAGCCTGCTCGACGAGGGGGCGATGGCCCTCGACGCGGTCGGCGTGCAGCTGCTGTGGCCGCGCTACCTCGACCGGGACGTGACCTCCCGGGTCGTGCTGTCCGGTCCCAGGACCACCCGGGAGGAGCCGCTCCAGACGGGACTCTTCGGCCCGGACGCGCTCTTCGGCTTCTCCTGGCAGCTGGCGCTGCACGGAGACGCGCTCACCGACGACGAGATGGACGAGCTGGCCGGCGCCGCGACACCCATCATCAAGATCCGCAACAACTGGACCGTCGTCGACTCCGCGGTCCTCAAGCGGGCGCGCAAGCGGCTGATCAAGCGCGTCGCCCCCGCCGCCGCCCTGGCCGCGACGCTCACCGAGGTGGTGCAGGTCGAGGAGGTCGAGCACCAGGCGGTCGTCGGCGCCTCGCTGCTCAAGGTCCGCGACCAGCTGCGCACCGCGGCGGTGCGGGACCCCATCGAGGTGCCGGCCGGGCTGGCGGCCACCCTGCGCGACTACCAGCGCCACGGCTTCAGCTGGCTGGCCGAGCTCACCGGGCTCGGCCTCGGCGCCTGCCTCGCCGACGACATGGGGCTGGGCAAGACGATCACCCTGATCGCGCTGCACCTGCACCGCCACGAGGCCGGAGGCCCGGGGGGACCGACGCTGGTGGTGTGCCCGGCGTCCCTGCTGGGCAACTGGGAGGCCGAGATCCGGAGGTTCGCCCCCGGTGTGCCCGTCCGGCGCCTGCACGGGGCGGGGCGCACGGTGGAGGGGCTTGTCGGTGACGCGGGGTTCGTGCTGACGACGTACGGGACGATGCGCAACGACGCCGAGCAGCTGGCAGGCGTCCCGTGGGGGCTGGTGGTGGCCGACGAGGCGCAGCACGTCAAGAACGCCCAGTCCTCGACCGCCCGGGCCCTGCGGACCATCCCCAGCGCCGCCCGCGTCGCGCTGACGGGCACTCCGGTGGAGAACAACCTCACCGAGCTGTGGGCCATCCTGGACTGGGCGATCCCCGGACTGCTCGGCAGCCGCAACGCCTTCCGCAAGGTGTGGGCGGGCCCCATCGAGTCCGGCCTCGAGCCGACCAAGGCCCGCCAGTTCGCCGACCTGATCGGGCCGTTCCTGCTGCGTCGGCGCAAGTCCGACCCCGGGATCGCACCCGAGCTGCCGGCCAAGACCGAGACCGACCACCTCATCGGCCTGACCCGCGAGCAGGTCGTGCTCTACGAGACCTACGTGCGTGACTGCATGCGGCGCATCGAGGAGGCCGACGAGGACACCCGCCGCGGCCTGGTGCTCACGCTGCTGACCGGGCTCAAGCAGATCTGCAACCACCCGGCGCACTTCCTCAAGCAGTCCGACCCGCGCCCCGCCGGACGCTCGGAGAAGCTCGACCTCCTCGACGAGCTCATCGGCACCGTGCTCGCCGAGGGGGGCGCCGCACTGGTCTTCACGCAGTACGTCGCCATGGCGCGGCTGCTCGAGCGCCACCTGGGCCGCGCGGGGGTGCCCCACCAGTTCTTGCACGGCGGCACGCCCGTCTCCGAGCGCGAGGCGATGGTGGCCCGCTTCCAGGCCGGCGAGACCCCGGTCTTCCTGCTGTCGCTCAAGGCGGGCGGCACCGGGCTCAACCTCACGCAGGCCGACCACGTCATCCACGTCGACCGCTGGTGGAACCCCGCCGTCGAGGAGCAGGCCACGGACCGGGCCCACCGGATCGGCCAGACGCGCCCCGTGCAGGTGCACCGGTTCGTCACCCAGGGCACCATCGAGGAGAAGATCGCCGAGCTCCTCGCCCGCAAGCGCGCGCTCGCCGACACCGTGCTGGGCCGCGGCGAGGCCGGGCTCACCGAGCTGAGCAACGACGAGCTCCGCGACCTGGTGCAGCTGCGCGGGACAGGCCCGTGACCGGGAGCCAGACGGTCACCCACCCCCGGATCCCGCCACGCAGGGGTGGAGGAGCTGGCACGTGGTGGAGCAAGGCCTGGGGCCGGGCCGTGGAGGAGTCGGCGTTCGCGGTGGCCGAGCTGCGTCGGGGGCGGTCRCTCGCACGGGCGGGCGAGGTCGGCGCCATCGCGGTCGACTCCGGGTCCGCGGTCGCCGCGGTCACCGAGGGCGACGACGCGTGGACGGTCACCATCAGCGTGCCGACCCTGGACGACCGCGACCGCGCCACCTTCGTCGAGCTGGTCGGCGCCGAGTCGGGGCGGATCGCCGCCATGCTCGCCGGACAGCTGCCCTACGCGCTGCTCGAGGCGTGCGAGGAGGCGGGCATCGAGCTCCTGCCGTACGGCGGGGAGCTGGGCTCCACCTGCACCTGCAACTCGTGGCTGGACCCCTGCCCGCACGCGCTGGCCGTGCTGACCCAGGTGGGCTGGCTGCTCCAGGAGGATCCCTTCGTGCTGCTCCAGCTCCGGGGGCTGCCACGCGAGGCGGTACTGGCCGGGCTTCACGCGCTCGCGGTCCGCCGCTCCGACGCGGGCTCGGCCGGAGGGCACGGCGGGCCCGCCACCGGTGACGTGGCCGACGACCTCGCGGTCGCGGAGGACGCCGCGCTGCGGGCGGAGCGGATCCTCACGGCGCTGGAGACCGACCCGGGGGCCGACGTCGCGCGCTGGTGGTGAGGGTCAGGCCTTCGCCTCGGTGGTGGCGACCGGGCGCATGCCGAGCTCCTCGTCGAGCCGCAGCAGGCCGGGACCGTCGTCGTCGATCATCACGACGCGACCGATGATCTCGTTGACCGTGGCCTCCTCCTCGATCTGCTCCTCGAGGAACCAGTTGAGCAGCGGCCGGGAGTCGAGGTCGCCCTCGGCCTCGGCGGTCCGGTAGAGGTTGCGGATCGACTCCGACACCTTCTGCTCGTGCGCCAGGGCGGCCTGGAAGGCGTCGAGCACCGAGTCCACGGCGACGCTGGGCGCCTGGATGGCGCCGATCACCGGGTGGTTGTCGCGGTCGGCGACGTGGTCGATGAACTTGTTGGCGTGCACGATCTCCTCGTCCGCCTGGTGGCGCAGCCACGCGGACATGCCGGGCAGGTCCCTCAGCTCCAGCTCGATGGCCAGCTGGCGGTAGACCAGGGAGGCCTGGAACTCCAGCGTGATCTGCGCGTTGAAGGCGGTCTCGAGGGCGTCACTGAGCTTCATGAGGCCCCACCCTAACGGGGGGAGAGCAGCGCCCCGAGGGCCATGTCCCGCAGCAGGTCGTGCATCTGCGGGTCGGGCAGCAGGCTGCTGTGCGGGGTGGAGTTGAGCAGGCCGAACGCCACGTGCGCCATCGCCCGGGCGGGGTCGAGACCCAGCCCGGCGTGCACGAGGCGCAGCTGTCCGGCCCACACGTCGACGTACGCCCGTTGCAGCGTGCGCACCTGCTCGCGGGCGTCGTCGGCCAGCGAGGACCAGTCCCGGTCCTGCACGACGATCAGTGCCCGGTGGGCCAGGGCGAACTCGACGTGCCACTCGATGAGCGCCGCGACGRCGTCGGTCGGGCTGGCGGCGGCCTCGRCCCGCTGCCGACCGACGCTGAGCAGCTCCTCGCTGATGGAGACCAGCATCTCCGCGAGCACGGCGTCCTTGGACGGGAAGTGCTTGTAGAGCGCCGGGCCGGACATGCCGCACGCGGCTCCGAGGTCGGCCACCGAGACGCCGTGGAACCCCCGCTGGGCGAACAGGTCCGCGGCGATGTCGAGGATCTGCTGCCGCCGCGGACTCACCGGCCAAGGTTAGCGCCCGCTAACCACGATCCCGGACCTTGTCCGCGTGCGCAGGATCGGCGGGCAGGTGTGGGCGTCGGTCGTGCAGGTGCGTAGCTATGGCGGGCAGGTGTGGGCGTCGGTCGTGCAGGTGCGTAGCTATGGCGGGCAGGTGTGGGCGTCGGTCGCGCAGGTGCACGAGCTCCCATGGGTGTCGGCCTCGATACCGGCGCAGGTGCGCGACCTGTGGACAACGGGGTGGAGTCGTCGGGACGGGGTAGTAGCCCGGTCATGAGGACACCGAACTTCTCCTACTACCTGGCCGTGTTCGAGGCCGCCCAACGGATCATCCTGCGATCGGGGTGCGGAGCCGCCACGGTGCGCGCCGTCGCGACCGAGGGCGTCCTGAGCCCGAGCACGGTGCGCCACCACTACCGCAACCAGTCGCACCTCCTGGCCTGCGCGTTCGCCATGGTCGAGGACCATTTCGCCCGGCAGCTCTGGAAGGCTCCGGTGCGGGACGAGGACGCGACGGTCGCCGATGTCGTGCGCACCCTGGCGACCCGCCTGCCGACCGAAGGCCCTGGGCTCGACCAGCTGCGGCTGCTGCACGCCTACAAGGCGTGGGCCCGGCACGACTGGGACATGGCCGTCCTGATGGCCGGGCACGACGACCGGCTGCTCGAGCTCTGCCTGGGCTGCTGCCTCGGCCTGGGCCTCACCCGGGTGCAAGCCCTGCGACAGGCGCGCATCCTGCGCGCCCTCCTGACCGGGCTGGCGGAGGAGATCGTCACCCTCGCCGATCCCCCGGCGGGTGAGCTCGGCCTCGGCCTGCCCGACCGCCTCACCGATCGCGGCGTCCGGGTGATCCTCACCCAGCACCTCACGAGCGTCCGGCAGTCGACAGAGCAGGTTAACGATCGCTAACCTCAACGCGTGACCGACGCCAGCAGCGATCCCAGTGCCGCACCATCCGCCGCACCCACGATGCGCGACCTCGTCGCCGACCTCCGCGCGCGCCTCGAGGTGGTGCGTCGCGGGGGCAGCGAGGCGGCCCGGGCCAAGCACACCGGACGCGGCAAGCTCCTGGTCCGCGACCGTGTCGACCGGCTCCTCGATCCGGGGAGCCCGTTCCTCGAGCTGAGCGCGCTTGCGGCGTACGGGATGTACGGCCGCGACGCCGACGACGTCAACGCCGTGCCGAGTGCGAGCATCGTGACCGGGATCGGACGCGTCAACGGGCGCGAGTGCATGGTGATCGCCAACGACGCGACGGTGAAGGGCGGCACCTACTACCCGTTGACGGTCAAGAAGCACCTGCGCGCGCAGACCGTGGCCGCTGACAACAACCTGCCCTGCATCGCGCTGGTCGACAGCGGCGGCGCCTTCCTGCCGATGCAGGACGACGTCTTCCCCGACCGCGAGCACTTCGGCCGGATCTTCTTCAACCAGGCCAACCTCAGCGCGAAGGGCGTCCCGCAGATCGCGGCGGTCATGGGCTCCTGCACCGCCGGTGGCGCCTACGTGCCGGCGATGTCCGACGAGACGGTGATCGTCAAGGAGCAGGGCACGATCTTCCTCGGCGGCCCGCCGCTGGTGAAGGCCGCGACCGGCGAGGTCGTGAGCGCCGAGGACCTCGGCGGCGGGGACGTGCACGCGCGCAGGTCCGGCGTGGTCGACCACCTCGCCGAGGACGACGCGCACGCGCTGGCCATCGTGCGCAGCATCGTCGACACCCTGCCGGCCACGTCCGGCTACCCGACGCCCGGGCGCCGGATCGAGCCCGGTCCGGTCGAGGAGCCGCACGAGTCGCCCGAGTCGCTGTACGACGTCGTGCCCACCGACACCCGCACGCCGTACGACGTCCGCGAGGTCATCCGCCGCATCGTCGACGGCAGCCGCATGCACGAGTTCAAGAAGCTCTACGGCGAGACCCTGGTGACCTGCTTCGCCAAGATCCACGGCTACGACGTCGGGATCGTGGCCAACAACGGCATCCTCTTCAGCGAGTCGGCCCTCAAGGGCGCGCACTTCATCGAGCTGTGCAACCAGCGCGGCATCCCGCTGGTCTTCCTGCAGAACATCACCGGCTTCATGGTCGGTCGCGAGTACGAGAACCGCGGCATCGCCCGCGACGGCGCCAAGCTGGTCACCGCGGTGGCGTGCTCCGTGGTCCCGAAGTTCACCGTGGTCATCGGCGGGTCGTTCGGGGCCGGCAACTACGGCATGTGCGGGCGTGCCTACGACCCGCGCTTCCTGTGGATGTGGCCCAACGCCCGGATCTCGGTGATGGGCGGCGAGCAGGCGGCCAGCGTCCTCGCGACCGTCCGCACCGACCTCGAGACGCCCGAGCAGGAGGAGGCGTTCAAGGCCCCGATCCGCGACCAGTACGAGACCCAGGGCTCGCCGTACTACTCCACGGCCCGCCTCTGGGACGACGGCGTGATCGACCCCGCCGACACCCGCCGGGTGCTCGGCATGGGCCTGGCGGTGGCCGCCAACGCGCCCGTGCCGGACCCCTCCTACGGCATCTTCCGGATGTGATGACCATGTCCTCCTTCGACACCCTGCTGGTCGCCAACCGCGGCGAGATCACCCTGCGCGTGCTGCGCACCGCCCGTGCGATGGGCCTGCGCACGGTCGCGATCTTCACCGCGGCCGACCGCGACGCCCCGCACGTGCGGACGGCCGACGAGGCCGTCGAGGTGGCGAGCTACCTCGACGCCGAGGAGATCGTCGCGGCCGCCCGCGACAGCGGCGCACAGGCGATCCACCCCGGCTACGGCTTCCTCTCCGAGCGTGCCGCCTTCGCCCGTGCGATCGAGGGGACCGACGACCTCGTCCTCGTCGGTCCCAGCTCGGGCGTGATGGAGGCGATGGGCAAGAAGGACGCCGCCCGCGACATCGCGGTCGCCGCCGGCGTGCCCGTCGTCCCGTCGTACGCGAACGACGCGGACCCGGCCGGCTTCGCCTACCCGGTGCTGGTCAAGGCCGCGGCCGGTGGCGGGGGCAAGGGGATGCGCATCGTCCGGGCCGCCGACGAGTACGCCGCCGCCCTCGCCGCCGCGCGCCGCGAGGCGCTGAGCGCCTTCGGTGACGACACGATCCTCATCGAGAAGTACGTCGAGCACGGCCGCCACATCGAGGTGCAGGTCCTCGCCGACCACCACGGCAACGTCGTGCACCTCTTCGAGCGGGACTGCTCCACCCAGCGCCGTCACCAGAAGGTCCTCGAGGAGGCGCCCGCCCCGACGATCACCGACGCCCAGCGCGAGCTCGTCACCGGCAGTGCCGTCGCGCTCGCGCGAGAGGTCGGCTACGCCAACGCCGGGACCGTCGAGTTCCTCCTCGACAGCGACTCGGGGGAGGTCTACTTCCTGGAGATGAACACGCGCCTCCAGGTCGAGCACCCGGTGACCGAGGAGGTCGTGCGGGTCCGCGGGCAGCGGATCGACCTGGTCGCGCAGCAGCTGCTCGTCGCCGCCGGTCGCCCCCTCGACTTCACCCAGGACGACGTCTCCGTCGAGGGCCACGCGATCGAGGCCCGGATCTACGCGGAGGACTCCTTCGGCGGGTTCCTTCCCCAGGCCGGCACCGCCGAGCTGGTCCGCTGGCCGGCGCCCCCCTTCGCCCCGCCCGCCCCGCTGGTCGAGGAGGGCGCCCGCGTCCGCGTCGACGCCGCCCTCGAGTCCGGCCAGGTCGTCACCTCCGGCTTCGACCCGATGCTCGGCAAGGTCATCGCCTGGGGCGAGGACCGCGAGGCGGCCCGCGGGTCACTCGTCGACGCCCTCGACCGCACCGGCATCCTCGGCCTCACCACCAACACCGGCTTCGTGCGGGCCCTGGCCGCCGGGGCGGAGTTCCGCGACGCCACCATCGACACCGCGTGGCTCGACCACGCCGAGCTCGAGGCACCCGACGCCGAGGTCGCCCTCCTCACCGCCGCCTGGGTCGACGCGGTCCTGCACAGCCCCCGGTTCACCGACCGGCCCGGCGACCCGTTCGCCACCGACGGCTGGCGGGTGGCCGGTCCGCCCGCCCGCACCCTGGTGGCTCTCGAGACGCCCGACGGGCGCCGCGAGCTGCGCGTCGACGTGCCCGGCCACCGAGTCGACGACGTCGCCGTGAGCGAGCACCGTCTCGCCGACCACACGGCCGAGCTGTCCCTCGACGGCCACCGCGAGACGTCGTACGTCAACGCGACCGCGCACCGCATCGAGGTGGCCCACCACGGCCAGCGCCACTCCTTCGCACGGCCCGACGCCTTCGCCGACCACGGTCCGGCCGTCGGTGACGGCACCCTGCTGGCGCCGATGCCCGGCACCGTCCTCGACGTGCTCGTCGTCGTGGGCCAGCAGGTGGCCGAGGGTGAGACGCTGGGAGCCATGGAGGCGATGAAGATGGAGCTCGCGCTGAAGGCCCCCTTCGCCGGCACCGTCACCGAGGTGCACGTGGCGACCGGCCAGCAGGTGCCCCTCGGCGCCGTCCTCCTCGTCGTCGAGGAGGCAGAGACCGATGTCTGAGGCGCCTGCACTGCCCGAGCGGGTCACCATCTACGAGGTCGGACCCCGCGACGGCCTGCAGAACGAGAAGGCGATCGTCGCGACCGAGGACAAGGCCGAGTTCGTACGCCGCCTGGTCGCGGCCGGCCTTCCCGTCGTGGAGGCCACCAGCTTCGTCCACCCGCGCTGGGTGCCGCAGCTGGCCGACGCCGCCGACCTGATGACGATGCTGGGCGACGCCGGTCGCGTCCATCCCGTCCTGGTCCCCAACGAGCGCGGCCTCGACCGGGCCCTCGAGCTCGGCGTCCAGCACATCGCCATCTTCGGCAGCGCCACCGAGACCTTCGCGCGCAAGAACCTCAACCGCGGCCTCGACGAGCAGTTCGCGATGTTCGAGCCCACCGTCACCCGGGCCCGCGAGGCCGGGCTCGACGTCCGGGCCTACGTCTCGATGTGCTTCGGGGACCCGTGGGAGGGGGCGGTGCCGATCGACCAGGTGGTGCAGGTCGGCAGGCGACTCTTCGACCTCGGCGCCAGCGAGCTCAGCCTCGGCGACACGATCGGGGTCGGCACCGCCGGACACGTGAAGGACCTCGTCCACGCCTTCGTCGACGCCGGGATGCGCACCGACCAGCTGGCCATGCACTTCCACGACACCTACGGCCAGGCGCTGGCCAACGCCTACTCGGCGCTGCAGGAGGGGATCACCACCTTCGACGCCAGCGCCGGCGGCCTCGGGGGGTGCCCGTACGCGAAGTCGGCCACCGGCAACCTCGCCACCGAGGACCTCGTCTGGATGCTCACCGGCCTCGGCATCGAGCACGGGGTCGACCTCGACGCGGTGGTCGCGACCAGCGTGTGGATGGCCGGGCGCCTCGGGCGCCCCAGTCCCAGCGCCGTCGTACGGGCACTGGCAGACTCCGGGGCATGAGCCGCGTCGTCTACCTCCACATCGGGGCCCCCAAGACGGGGACGACCTACCTGCAGGACCGGCTGATGCTCAACCAGTCGTCCCTGGCCGCCCACGGGGTGACGATCCCGACGAAGAACCGGTTCGTCGACGCGGACCTCTTCCATTTCCGCGCGGCCCTCGACCTGCTCGAGCAGGACTGGGGCGGTGCGCCGGGGCACGCGCAGGGTTCTTGGGAGGCGATGGTCAAGCGCGTGCGCCGCGCCAGCGGGACCGTGGTCATCAGCCACGAGATCCTGGCTCCGGCCAAGCCGGACAAGATCGCCCGGGTCATGAACGACCTCGAGGGCAGCGAGATCCACGTCGTCTACTCCGCGCGCGACCTCGGCCGCCAGCTGCCCGCAGCCTGGCAGGAGAGCATCAAGCAGGGTCGCAAGTGGACCTTCAACCGCTTCCTGACCAAGGTCGAGCGCGGCCAGACGTGGTTCCGCAGCGCCATGGACCTGCCGACCGTGCTCGGCAGCTGGGGCGCCAAGCTGCCCCCCGAGCGGGTGCACGTCGTCACCGTCCCGCACGACCGCGGGCCCACCGGCAACGAGCTGTGGTTCCGCTTCTGCCGGGCCTTCGGCATCGACCCGGCGTGGGCGCCGCTCGACTCCGAGCGGGCCAACCGCAGCCTCGGCATCGCCGAGACGCAGCTGCTGCGCCGCCTCAACCGCCGCCTCGAGCTCCCGATGTGGCGCGACGCGACCTACGACGGCCTCATCCGCGAGCTGCTCGCCCAGGAGGTGCTGGTCAGCCGCGACTCGATCCCGGTCCGCCTGCCCCCCGAGCGCTTCGACCACGCGGAGGGCCAGGCCGAGCTGTGGATCGACTGGATCAAGGGCAGCGGCGTCGACGTCATCGGCGACGTGGAGGACCTGAGACCCCGCCGTCCCGAGCCGGACGCGCCGTGGCGCAACCCGGACCGGGTCAGCCCCAAGCTCCAGCTCGGCGCCGCCCTCGACGCCCTCACCGTGATGACCCGCGAGGCCGCCGAGCGCACCGCCGACGAGACCCCGGTCCGGCGTCTGCGCGACCAGGCCCGCCGGCTGCGCGAGCGGTGAGCCACGCCGCGGCCGCACCGGTCGCCGGGAGCCCCGGGGCCGCGCGCGCGTGGGGG
>NZ_JBFUKA010000015.1:0-56618 GCF_056401085.1 Nocardioides sp. P4_G4 | reverse complement strand
GTGGGCGAGGTCGTCGCGGCTGCCGACGCCGACGACGAGTCCGTCGCGCAGGGCGAGGCCGTCGCCGTCCCAGCGCCCGTCCCGGTACGTCGGGGCGTCGCACAGGAGCAGGTCGGCGGGCGGGATGGCGTCCACGGGAGGTCCGATCGTCGGGTCGGGGGTCGGGTGCGTCAGCGGCCGGCGACGACGTCGGCGGCGCGGGCGAGGGGCGAGGTGGTCGACCGTCCGGCGGCCTCCTGCCGGTCGGCGGCGTGGTAGGCGCGGTACAGCGCCTGCACGCCGAGCCAGCGCAGCGGCTCGGGCTCCCAACGGCGCGCGCGATGGCCGACCCACGGCAGGCGGGTCCGCTCCGTGTCGTGGCCCAGGATCAGGTCGGCGAGCGTCCGGCCGGCGAGGTGGGTTGCGGTGACCCCGGTCCCCACGTAGCCGCCGGCCCAGCCGAGGCCGGTGCGCGGGTCGAGGCCGACGGAGGCCGACCAGTCGCGCGGGACCCCGAGGACGCCGCACCAGGCGTGGTCGACGGCGGCGGCGCGGGCTGCGGGGAAGAAGGTGCGCAGCAGGCCGGTGAGCGCGGCGACCGTCGCCGGGTGGGTGGCGCCGTCGGCGTCGGTGCGCGACCCGAAGCGGTAGGGCACGCCCCGGCCCCCGAAGGCGATCCGGTCGTCGGCGGTCCGCTGGGCGTAGACGTAGGCGTGGGCGGCGTCGCCGAGCGCCTCCCGGCCGGTCCAGCCGATCCGGTCCCACACCTGCGCGGGCAGGGGCTCGGTAACGACGAGGCTGGAGTTCATCGGCAGCAGGGTGCGGCGCTCGCCGCGCAGCCCGGGGGTGAAGCCCTCGGTGGCCCGGATGACGTAGCGGGCGCGGACGTCGCCTCGTGCGGTCCGGGCGCGGCCCTCCTCGATCGCCGTCACGACCGTGCGCTCGTGGACGGTGACGCCGAGCCGCTCCACCGCGGCGGCCAGCCCGGACACGAGCTTGGCCGGGTGGAGGGTCGCGCAGTGGGGGTGCCACAGGCCGCCGACGGCACCGGCGACGTCGATCCGGTCGGTCGTCTGCCCCGCGTCGAGCAGCACCGTGTCGGTGTCCGGCCACGTCGCCTCCACCGCCGCCCGGGCGCGCAGCCGGGCGAGCTGCGGGGCGTTGCGGGCCACCTCGAGCTCGCCGCCCCGGGCGATGTCGGCATCGATGCCCTCGTGCTCCGCGACCGCGACCACCTCCGCCACCGACGCGTTGAGCGCCCGCTGCTGGGCGATGGCCGGCCCCCGGTCACCGCGGACGACGTACTGCTCGCGACCGCCGGTGACGCTGTTGGTCAGCCAGCCGCCGTTGCGGCCGGACGCACCGAAGCCGGCGAAGCGGGCCTCGAGGACGACGACGCGCAGGTCCGGCCGGGCCCGCTTCAGGTGGTACGCCGTCCACAGCCCGGTGTAGCCGGCCCCCACGATGCAGACGTCGGCGTCGGTGGATCCCGGCAGCGGCGGCCGGGAGGCCGGCGTACCGACCTGGCGCCACCAGAACGACACCCCACCGTTGGTCGGTCCCGCTCCCGCACGCTGCACGGGACGACGATGACACCTCTCCCGCGGCCCCGCCAGAGGTGACTCAGAGGTGACAAGGGTCACGTGAGGGCGTCGTCCCGGGTACGGACGACGAACTCGGGTACGGCGCGGGGAGAACCCCACCCCACCAGGAGGCACGGATGTCGAACGACGCCATCGTCCAGCTCAAGCAGGACCACCAGGAGATCCGGAAGGTCTTCCGCCAGTTCCAGGAGGCGGGCGAGAACGCGACCACCCGCAAGGGCCAGCTCGTCGACAAGATCATCGAGCTCCTCACGGTGCACACCTACATCGAGAACGAGGTCATGTACCCCCGGGTGCGCGAGCTGCTGCCGGAGCTCGAGGACGACGTCCTCGAGTCCTACGAGGAGCACCACGTCGCCGACGTGCTCGTGGTCGAGCTCGCCGCCATGAAGCCCACCGACGAGCGCTTCGACGCCAAGACGACGGTGCTCATCGAGAACGTCACCCACCACATGGAGGAGGAGGAGCAGGACTGGTTCCCCAAGGTCCGCGAGGGCCTCGGTCGTACGGCGCTCCAGGAGATCGGCGAGGACCTGCTCGCCGCCCGGAAGAAGGCACCGACCCGCCCCTCCCAGCCCAGCGCGCTGAAGAAGACCATCGACGCCGTCCTGGACTGATACCTCGCATGCGGCACGCACGGACCGGGTACCCCGTCCGCATGCTCCGCATCGCCGACCCCGCTCCCCTGTCGACCACCCGGCCCGCCGACCTCGACGACGCCGAGGTCGAGGCCCTCGGGCGCAGCCTCGACGCCCTGCGCCAGCAGGTCCTGGACAGCCGGGGCGCCGCGGACGCGGCGTACATCCGCCGGGTCATCACGGTCCAGCGCTGGCTCGAGCTGACCGGACGGCTGGTCCTGCTCGACAGTCGCCGCCGCCCCGCGTGGTGGGCGGGAGTCGGCGCGCTGGCGCTGGCCAAGGTCCTCGACAACATGGAGATCGGCCACAACGTGCTGCACGGCCAGTGGGACTGGATGAGGGACCCGCGCATCCACTCCTCCACCTGGGACTGGGACCACGCGTCGCCCCCGGCGCAGTGGCAGCGGGCCCACAACGACCGCCACCACGTCAACACCAACGTGCTGGGCAAGGACAACGACCTCGGGTACGGGATCCTGCGCGTCGACGAGGCCCAGGAGTGGGAGCCGCGCCACCTCGTCCAACCCCTGTGGAACCTGATCAACGCCTGCATCTTCGAGTGGGGCGTCGCGATGTACGACCTCGACCTCGGCGAGGCCCTGCGCGAGGGCGACGGGCTGCCCCCGCGGGTGCGGTCCGAGCTGCGCACGACGGTACGACGCGCCGGCCGGCTGGCGCTGCGGGACTACGTCATCCATCCCCTGGCCTCGCTGCCCACCGGGTCGGCCCGGTCGACCCTGACCGCCAACCTGGTGGCCAACCTGGCCCGCAACATCTGGAGCCACTCGGTCATCATGTGCGGGCACTTCCCCGAGGGCGTGTCGACCTTCGAGGTGTCGGAGCTGGACGAGACGGAGTCCAGGGGCCAGTGGTACGTGCGCCAGATGCTGGGCTCCGCCGACATCTCCGGCCCGGCGTGGCTGCACGTGCTGTGCGGCAACCTGTCGCACCAGATCGAGCACCACCTCTTCCCGGACCTGCCCAGCAACCGGTACGCGGAGCTTGCCGGCCCGGTGCGCGAGCTCTTCGCCAGGCACGGGCTGAGGTACCACAGCGCCTCGCTGCCGAGGCAGGTCGCCAGCGCCTGGCACAAGGTGCTGCGGCTCTCGCTGCCCGACGACTGGACGCCGACGGACCTCCCGCGGCTGGTGCGGCGCGCCCGCCGGGCGCGCCCGCTGCCGGACTGACCGGGGGACCGTCGCCCGGACGCACAGAGGTCCGGGACCACCCGCGAAGGATGGCCCCGGACCTGACTACCTGATCAGCCGTCGATCAGCGCTGCGTGCGGTCGCCCGTCACGCCGCTGGTGGAGTCCGAGTCGTCGAGCTCGATCTCCTCCTTGCGAACGGTCTCGTCGACCTCGTGCTGCTCGGTGACCGTGTCCTTGTCGACGCGCACGCGCTCGACGGGGACGGTCTCCTTCTGCACCACGGGGCGCTCCTCCTTGAGGATCACCTCGTGCTCCTCCTCGGTGATGTCGCCACCCGAGAGCGCCTCGCCACGGTTCGCGTCCGTGATCGGCTCGCGCTCGAGGCGGACCTCCTCGTGGCTGACCGGGACGGTCTGGGTGACGTTCTCGGTCACGACGTACTTGCGCAGACGGACCCGGCCGGCCTCGCGCGTCTCGGTGCCGACGCGGACCTGCTCCTCCGAGCGGGTCATGGCCGAATCGGTGTCTGGGCCGGACGTGTCGTGGCCGGCGCCACGCGTGTCCACGTCGCCGGCGTACCCGGTCGTGTCGGCGTACGACGCGTCGTCGTCCGCGATGCCGTAGTAGGCGTAGAGGGTGCTCTCCTCGTCCTCGCTGAGGTGGCCGTCGGAGTCGGAGATCCGGGGGGCGTCCTTGACCTTGTCCTTGTCGTAGGGGACGCGGACGTCGTGGCCCGAGACCTCGCCGTCACGCAGCGGCACGAAGGACTCGCCGGTCCCGAAGATGCCGGTCTTCACGGTGACCCACTCGGGATTGCCCGTGCGGTCGTCGAGGAAGGCCTGGCCGATGCTGCCGATCTTGTCGCCGTCGTTGTCGACGACGTTGCCGCCGCCAGTGAGGAGCTGCTGTGCCTGGTCAGTCGTGAGCATGTTTTCTCCTTCGTCGGTCGTGCTGTTGTCGGTTGGAACACCTCGTGGAGCGCGCTCCCGGGTCGATACCCATGGAGCCGTCGTTCAGTACTGGCGCGTGTTGTCCTGGGCGTGGGTCCCGTAGCCGGGGTCGACGCTCGTGGGGCCGTAGGCGGTGGTGCCGTTGCCGTTGCTGGACGAGACGCGTTCCCTGGCCTGCTGGGCCTGCTCCTTGACGCTGGGAGCGTTGGCGGCCTCCTGCTTCATGCGGGGGGCCTCCTGCTCGGCCTTGGTGAGGTAGCCCTCCCAGCGCTGCTGCATCGGGCGGATGAGGCCGCCGCCGACGCCCACGATGATCACGCCGGCCACGGTGGCCAGGATCGCGACCAGGACGGGCAGGGTCACCGTGGTGGCGACACCGACCTGGTTGAGCGCGGCCACGACACCGAGGAACAGGATGAAGATGGAAGCGACGTTCGCGATCGTCCTGCCGTAGGACAGGCCGCCGAGGGTGCCCTCGATCAGGGTCTTCACTGCCGCGGCGATCGCCGAGGCGACCACGACGATGATGATGGCCACGATCAGGCTGGGCAGGAACGTGATGACGCGCTCGATCAGGTCACTGATCGGATTCGGGCCGAAGACGCCGAACGCGAGCTGAAGCACGAAGAGCATCAGCGTGTAGTAGATGAGCTTGGCGACCACGTCGCTGGCGTCCATCTTCGAGTTCGCCATCGCCTTCTTGACACCGCCGCGCTCCACGGCGCGGTCGAAGCCGACACGCTCCAGGAGTGCGCTCAACGCCTTGCTGATCGCCTTCGCGATCACCAGGCCGACGATCAGCACGACCAGGAAGAGCACCAGCTTGGGCAGGAACTGCGCAATGGTGCTGATGCCGTCCGTCAGGCCGTTCTCGAGACTGTTTCTCATGTGTTCCTCCATGTGCTGGCCCCGGAGCGCACGCGGACAGCGCGACGCCACCCCGTCAGGCATGCCTGAGGGGGCCGCGCTGACGCTGCCCGTGCCACCGAGGTCCATGTCGCCAATCGGGTGGCTTTACGTTGTAAACAAACCACACCTCGTCGGGGAGGGAAAGGGTTCCCCACCCCCAGAGGGGACACCCAGGAGGGTGGGGTTTCCGCCTGGGACGGCCGTCCGCCCGCCCGTGCCGGGAGGGGGGCACTGCTGGTACCACCCGGTCCGGGCATGAATCCGGACGTCGTCTCGTTGGACCCCGACGAGACACGTTGTCCCATATCGAAGGAGCACCATGCAGGTCACCGCATTCGCAGCCCCCGCCGAGGGCGAAGCCCTCGTCCGCACCCAGATCCAGCGCCGCGAGGTGGGTCCCAACGACGTACTGATCGAGATCACCCACGCCGGCATCTGCCACTCCGACATCCACACCGTGCGCGGCGACTGGGGTCCCCAGTCCTACCCGCTCGCACCGGGCCACGAGATCGTCGGCACCGTCACCGAGGTGGGCTCCGGCGTGACGCGCCACCAGGTCGGCGACAACGTCGGCGTCGGCTGCATGGTCAACTCGTGCGGCCAGTGCGTCAACTGCAAGGCCGGCGACGAGCAGTACTGCGTCGAGGGCATGGTCGGCACGTACGGCGCCGAGGACCGTGACGGCACCGTCACCCAGGGTGGCTACTCCACCCACGTCGTCGTCGACGCCGACTACGTCCTGTCCGTCCCCGCGGGCCTCGACCCGGCCGCGGCGGCCCCGCTGCTGTGCGCCGGCATCACGACGTACTCCCCCTTGAAGCACTGGCAGGCGGGCCCCGGCAAGAAGGTCGCCATCGTCGGCCTCGGCGGGCTCGGCCACATGGCCGTCAAGATCGCCCACGCGATGGGCGCCGAGGTCACCGTGCTGTCGCAGTCGCTGAAGAAGCAGGAGGACGGCCTCCGTCTGGGCGCCGACCACTACTTCGCCACCAGCGACCCCGACACGTTCGACGCCCTCGCCAGCTCGTTCGACCTGATCATCAACACGGTCAGCGCGAAGATCGACGTGAGCGCCTACCTCGGCCTGCTCAACGTCAACGGATCCCTGGTCAACGTGGGCGCTCCCGCCGAGCCGCTGAGCCTCAACGTGTTCTCCCTGCTCACCAACCGTCGCTCCTACTCGGGCTCGATGATCGGTGGCATCGCGGAGACCCAGGAGATGCTCGACTTCTGCGCCGAGCACGGCCTCGGTGCCGACATCGAGCTGATCGAGGCCGACCAGGTCAACGAGGCGTACGAGCGCGTGCTCGCCTCCGACGTCCGCTACCGGTTCGTCATCGACGMGAAGACCTTCTGAGTCGATCTCCTGGGCCCACCCGGCCCACCGGTCACCACGGAGCCCCCGCACCCTCGTGGGTGCGGGGGCTCCTGCGTGCACGCCGCGCCTGCCGCGTCCGGCAACTCGCTCGCGGAGACGGACCTCGACGCCTAGCCTCGAGAGGTCCGGCCGTCCGGACGGAACGGAGACCCCATGGCTTCCCGCCTCGCCGCGTTGAGCATCCGGTGCACCGACCCGGCCGGGCTGGCCCGCTTCTGGGGCGGCCTCCTCGGCTGGCAGCCCGGTCCCGCCGACACCGAGCTGCGCCCGTCGGACGACACCGGGTTCGCGCTGCGGTTCCTCGAGGCACGGCACCCCCGGGAGGGTCTCAACCAGGTGCACCTCCATCTCACGAGCGCCGCCCCTCAGGACCAGGGGCAGACGGTGGAGCGGGCCCTCGCCCTCGGTGCCGTTCACCTCGACGTCGGCCAGCTCCCGGAGGAGCGGCACGTGGTCCTCGCCGACCCCGAGGGCAACGAGTTCTGCGTCATCGAGGCCGGGAACTCGTGGCTGGCCGGCTGCGGGTTCCTCGGAGAGCTCGCCTGCGACGGCACCCCGGAGGTGGGCCGCTTCTGGAGCGCCGCCCTCGACTGGCCGCTCGTGTGGGACGAGGACGGGGAGACAGCGATCCGGTCACCGCACGGCGGGCCCAAGATCGCGTGGGGCGGACCACCGCTCAACGAGAGGCACGGGCCGAACCGGATGTTCTTCGACCTGACGGCTTCCGCCGACCTGTCCGTGGAGGTCGATCGGCTCCTGTCGCTCGGCGCGACCCGGGTGAGCGAGACCCCGGAGCAGGTCGTCCTCGCCGACCCCGACGGGAACGAGCTCCGACTCACGCGGTCCTGACGGACGGCCGACGGACGGGACCGCGGCGCGTACATGGAGTCGATCGGGAGGGGTACGGGGCCCATCGATGCCTGAGCACGGTCCGGGAGGGTTCCATGCCGACGGAGACGACACGATGGCCGCGCCACGATGCCCTGCGCGACCACTGGTCCTGGCGCCCGGAGTGGCGGACCGACCGACCCTGTCTGTACTGGTACCTCACCTTCGACCGGGACGCTGTCGCCGAGGCGGTCGGTCCCGCCCTGCTCGAGGCGATCGGCAACGCGTCCTGGATGGACCCGGTCCCCCTCGAGTGGGCGCACCTGACCCTGTGCGACCTGGGATTCCTCGACCAGGTGCCCGACCGCGCCGTCGAGCGGGCCGTGCGAGGGGTCGCCGACCTCCTCACCCCGGACGATCTCGCGACGCTCACCGTGGGACCGCTCGCCGGCATGGAGAGTGCCGTGGTCCTGGTCGCCGAGCCCTTGGCCGGGCTGCGAGACCTGCAGCGGCGCGTCCGGATGGCGTCGGAGGCCGCCCTCGGTGGGCACAGGGTCGTGCACAGGGGCCGGTTCTGGCCCCACGTGAGCCTCGGGTACGTCAACCGGTCCGTGTCGGGCCGGCAGGTGCGCGCCCTCACGGATGCGTTCGACCACCTGCGCGCTCCCCTCCCGGTGGGCCGCCTGGTGCTGGCAGCCGTGACGCGCGAGCGACACCACTACCAGTGGTCGGTGGAGGCTGACCTGACGGGATCCCACGCGACCCACGGCGATTGAGGACGTGGGGTCCGGAGCGGCGCTCGACCGGGTGGCCGGTCTGGTCGCCGACCACGGCCCCGGGCTGCGAGGCTGCGAGGCATGAACAGAATCGGATCGCACTTCCGGCGCCGCCTGGTCAGCTACCTGGTCATCGCCTCCGTCCTCCTGCTCCTGGCCGGTGGCGGGTTCGCCGCCTTCGAGTCGCGGCAGGTGTCCAACTACGCCGAGGGCGTCTGGTGGGCCCTGTCCCTGCTCACCGGCAGCGGATTCGTGGGAGAGGTGCCCACGTCCCTCGAGGGTCGTCTCCTGGCCGCGGTCCTGATGGTGGCGGGGTTCTCCCTGATCGCGCTCGTCACGGCCGCGATCTCGTCGCTCTTCGTGCGGGAGGAGCAGCAGCCGCAGGTCGAGGCCGACGAGCGGTTCGAGAGCAAGGCTCTTCGGCTGCTCGAGGACCTGTCCGTCCGGCTCGACGCCATCGAGGCCGCGCGGCCCGCGGGTCCCCCGGTGCCGGACGGGACCGATGGTCGCGGGAAGCAGTGACACACCCAGCGCGGCGATGACGACGAGGTCGACACGTGTGGCGCCGATCGGCACACCACCGACGCGACGCCGAGCCTGCGGCGCCCAGTCAGGTTGCTGGCAGGTTCAACCGCCAGACTGAGGACGGCGTCATCCCGACAGCACCGAGACCGCACCACGAGGAGCACCCGTGTTCGACCTCATCAACGGCATCCCCGTCCACCCCCTGGTCGTGCACGCGATCGTGGTCCTCCTCCCCCTGGCCACGTTGGGCACGATCGCCATCGCGCTGCGGCCGAGCTGGCGGCGGCCGTACGGCCCCCTCGTCGTCGGGTCCGCCCTGGTGTCCACGGTGCTGTGCCCCGTCGCCACGTCCAGCGGCGAGGCGCTGGAGGAGCGCGTGGGCAGTCCCGGCGAGCACGCCGAGCTCGGTGACACGCTCGTCTGGTTCGCCCTGGCGCTGCTGATCCTCTCCGCCCTGCTCGTCTACCTCCAGCGCCGCAACGACGCCCCGGGCGCGGCCCCGGCAGGTCGGGCCATCCAGGTCGTCGCCGCTCTCGCGGTGATCGCGGCGCTGGCCTCGACCGTGCAGGTCTACCGGGTCGGCGACTCGGGGGCCAAGGCCGTGTGGGGCGACTCCGCGAGCGCGTCGAGCGGGGACTGAGCACAGTGCTGGTCGGCGTGTGCGAGGACGACGCCTCCATCCGGCGCCTCGTCGGCCAGGCGCTCAAGCGGGCCGGGCACGAGGTGATCGGCGCCCACGACGGCGGCGAGGCGCTCCGGCTGTTCGGCGCCGACAGCAACGTCGACGTGCTGGTCATGGACATCGGGCTCCCGGACTCCGACGGCCGCGACGTCACCCAGGCCCTGAGGTCCGCGGGCCAGTCGGCGCCCGTCCTCTTCCTCACCGCACTCGACGCCGTCCACGACCGGCTGTCCGGCTTCAACGCCGGAGGTGACGACTACGTCCCCAAGCCCTTCGAGGTCAGGGAGCTCATCGCCCGGGTCGAGGCCCTCGGTCGACGGGGCCGCCCTGTCCCGCCCGCCGTGGCCGGGCTCGTCCTCGACCCGGCCCGGCACGCGGCCCGCACCGAGACCGGGGAGGTGCTGCTGACCCCCACCGAGTTCAGGGTGCTCGCCGCGATCACGTCGCGGCCCGGCGAGGTCGTACGTCGTCGTACCGTCGTGTCCGCCGCCTGGCCCGACGGCGCACACGTCAGCGAGAACACCATCGACTCCTTCATCCGTCGGGTCCGGGCCAAGCTCGACTCCATCGGCTCGCCCACCACGATCGAGACGGTCCGCGGCGTGGGGTTCCGGCTCACGTGAGTCGCGCCCTGCCTGCAGCACCCCGTTCGTTCCGGCGTCAGATGGTCATCCTGACGACCTGCATCACCGCGTTCGCGATGCTCCTGCTCACCGTCGTGCTGCAGCTCATCCTCGCCGACCTCAGCCAGGCCAGCGTCGACCGCGTGCTGGCGGACCGCGCCGACGCCGTCGCCGACTCCGTGGTCGCCGCGACGACCGGCGCCCGGCTCGACATCTCCACGACCGAGCTCGACACCGGCATCGTGGTGTACGACGCGTCCGGCCGGCCCGTGGGCGGGGTCGGCACCCCCGGCCTCGCGGACGACTACCGGACCCTCGGCCTGGCCGGCACGACGCAGCACCGGACCGTCGGCCAGGACCGCCTGGTCGCCAAGCCCTTCGCCACCCCCGGCGGCACGGCCGGGGTGGTGGTGGTCTCCGAACGGCTGGCGCCCTACGAGGCGGCCGAGCGCTACGCCCTGATCGTCAGCCTGGTGACCGGGGTCCTGGCCACGGCGGCGGCCGCGGCCATCGCCGCGTGGGTGACCTCCCGTGCGCTCGAGCCGGTGGCGGTGCTCTCGCGCACGGCCGCCGAGTGGAGCGAGCACGACCTGGGGCGACGCTTCGGGCTCGGGGCTCCCACCAACGAGATCACCGCCCTGGCCGCGACCCTGGACACCCTGCTGGACAAGGTCTCGGCCGCGATCCGTTCCGAGCAGCGACTCACCTCCGAGCTCGCCCACGAGCTGCGCACCCCTCTCACCGCCGTCCAGGGGACGGCCGACCTCGCGCTCCTCGACGAGGACCTGCCCCCGGACGTGCGCGAGACGATGAAGGAGGTCGCCGCGGCCGCGCGCCGCATGGCCACCACGATCACCACCCTCCTCGAGGTGGCCCGCACGGAGGCCGGGACCCGGGACGCCGCCTCCAGCTCCCTCGCCGAGGTCGTCGAGGAGGTGCTCCGCACCGTCGCGCACGAGCGTGTGGACGTGGTCGTCTCGGTGGCCGACCAGCGGGTGGCGGCTCCGCCGGCGATCCTGGCCCGGGCCCTGACCCCCCTCGTGGAGAACGCCGTGCGCTTCGCCCGGACGCAGGTCGTGGTCTCCTCCCCGGACACGGCTGCGGGCTCCGGCGACGTACGGCTCCTCGTCGAGGACGACGGACCGGGCATCGAGGATCCCACCGATGACGTCTTCCTGCCCGGGACCACCTCGTCGGGGGGGTCCGGCGCAGGCCTCGGGCTGGCCATCGCCCGGAGGATGGCCCGCAGCGTGGGCGGTGAGGTCACCCTGGCCCGGCCGCAGGGCCCGACGCGCTTCGAGCTGCGGCTTCCCCGCGCCTGAGCAGACCCCGTCGTACGGGAGGATGGCGTCATGCCCGCGACCAGCCCCACGCCCGTGGCCACCGACCGCCCCGTCGTCCTCGACGGGGGCCTCTCGACCGCACTGGAGGCCCTCGGAGCGGACCTCGGCTCCGCCCTGTGGACGGCACGGCTGCTCAGTGACGCGCCGCAGCTCGTCGTGGACGCCCATCGCGCCTTCTTCGACGCGGGCGCCGAGGTGGCGATCGCGGCCAGCTACCAGGCCAGCGTGCCGGGACTCGTTGCGGCCGGCTTCGACGAGCACGAGGCGACCAGGCTGATCACGTCCAGCGTCGCGCTGGCGCGGCGGGCCCGTGACGAGGCCGCCGGGGCATCGTCGGGCGACGGGCGCCGGCTCCTCGTCGCCGCCTCGGTCGGGCCGTACGGCGCCGTGCTCGCCGACGGCTCGGAGTACCGCGGTCGCTACGGGCTCTCGGACCGAGAGCTGCGGGACTTCCACGCACCGCGCCTCGAGCTGCTCGCCTCGACCGGACCCGACCTGCTCGCGGTGGAGACCATCCCTGACGTCGACGAGGCGCGGGTCCTGGTGCCCCTCCTCGACGAGATCGGCATCCCGGCCTGGCTCACCTACTCCGTCCGGGAGGGGCGGACCAGTGCGGGGCAGTCGCTCACCGAGGCGTACGACGCCCTCGCGGGCTCCACCTCGCTGGTCGCCGCGGGCGTCAACTGCTCCCAGCCCGACGAGGTCCTCGGCGCCGTACGGGCCAGCGTCGGGGCCACCGGGCTGCCCGCTGTCGCCTACCCCAACAAGGGCGGGCGCTGGGACAGCGCGACCCGGACCTGGGAGGGCCCGTCGGGGCTCGACATCGGGCTCGTCGAGGCCTGGGTGGGTGCCGGAGCCCGCTACGTCGGAGGGTGCTGCGGCACCGGGCCGGAGGACATCGCGGCGCTGGCCGCCGCGCTCGCCGACTGAGACTCACAGGCGGGAGGGACGCACCCCGACGTACCTGGTCTCGAGGTACTCCTCGATGCCCTCGGCCCCGCCCTCCCGGCCGAACCCCGACGCCTTCACGCCACCGAACGGCGCAGCGGGGTTGGACACGATGCCCTGGTTGACGCCGAGCATCCCGACGTCGATCCGTTCCATCAGGTGCCATGCCGTGTCGAGGTCGCGCGTGAAGGCATAGGCCGCCAGCCCGTACTCCGTGTCGTTGGCCAGCTCGACCGCCTCGTCCAGGGTGGCGAAGGAGGTGACCGGCGCGACCGGACCGAAGATCTCCTCGTGGAGCAGCCCGGCATCCCGGGGTACGTCGCGCAGCACCGTGGGCGGGTAGAACCACCCCGGCCCACTCTGGGCCTGACCGCCCACCAGCACCTCGGCGCCGGCGTCCACCGCGCCCCCGACCAGGGCCGCCACCTTGTCGCGGGACACCTCGTCGATCAGCGGGCCCACCTGCACACCGGCCCCAGTGCCGCGTCCGACCACCATCGCGCCCATGCGCGACGCCAGTCGGTCCGAGAACTCCGGGGCGACGCTCTCGTGCACGATGAAGCGGTTGGCCGCCGTGCAGGCCTCTCCCATGTTGCGCATCTTGGCGAGCATCGCCCCGTCGACGGCCGCGTCGAGGTCGGCGTCGGCGAGCACCAGGAACGGTGCGTTGCCACCGAGCTCCATGGACACGCGCAGCAGGCGCTGGGCCGACTGCTCGACCAGCCGCCGACCGACGTCGGTCGAGCCGGTGAAGGTGAGCTTGCGCGTACGTGGGTCGCGGACGAGCGGCTCCATCACCTTTCCGCTGGAGCTGGTGGTGATGACGTTGAGCACGCCGTCCGGAAGGCCCGCCTCGGACATGAGCCGGGCGAAGGCCAGCATCGACAGGGGTGTCTGGGCGGCGGGCTTGACCACCATGGTGCAGCCCGAGGCGACCGCCGGGCCCACCTTGCGCGTCCCCATCGCCAGGGGGAAGTTCCACGGCGTGATCATCAGCGTCGGACCCACCGGGCGCTTGAGAGTCAGCAACCGGGTCGCACCGTCGGGCGAGGTCGAGTAGCGACCCGCGACCCGCACCGCCTCCTCGCTGAACCAGCGCAGGAACTCCGCGGCGTACGTCACCTCGGCCCGGCTCTCGGCGAGCGGCTTGCCCATCTCCAGGGTCATGAGCAGCGCGAGGTCGTCGATCCGCTCGCGCATCAGCTCGAAGCCTCGCCGCAGGATCTCGCCCCGTTCACGGGGCGGCATGTCGGCGAAGGACTCCTGGTGGGCCACTGCCGCGTCGAGGGCCCGCACACCGTCGGCCGGTGAGGCGTCGGCGACCTCGGCCAGCACCTCACCGGTGGCGGGGTCGTGGACGGGAACCGTGCGGGCGCCGTCGGCGGCCACCTCGAGACCCTCGATCCACAGCCCGGTGGGGACGGCGTCGACGACGCGTCGCTCGTCGTCCGGGGAGCTCCCGGTCATGCGGCACCACCCTCGAGCCCGTGCCGCACGGACTGCAGGAACCGCGCAGCGTCACCGCCACCGAGGAGCCGCGGGTCGTAGCTGAGCGACAGGTGCGCCATGGCCCGTACGACGATCGCCTCGCCGCCGTCGGACGCCCTCACGACCGGTCGTCGTACGACCGCACCGATGCCCAGGACCGTGGAGCGGTCCCGGCCCAGGAGGGGGGTGTCCAGCAGTGCTCCGAGGCTGCCGGTGTCGACGACCGCGAACGTGTGGCCGACGTCCGAGGGCTGTCCCGCGGCGATCCGGCGCGCCAGCGCGACCGTGGTGAGGTCGGCCGCGTCCTCGACGACGGCCCGGGGCGTCCCGTCGGCGTCGAGGACGGCGAGGTGCACCGCGCTGGACCGGGTCGGGGTGCCCGTGCCCGGGTCGACCCGGCCGAGGACCCCGGGATGCGCGTCGGTCGACCGGACCGCGGCCGCGGCGACGGTGGCGAGCACCATCTCCTGCGCGACGTCCGTCAGGTCCACCTCGACCATGGTCGTCAGCTGGGTAGCGGCGACGACAGGTCGCGGACCACCACTCCCGGCGACCGCGGTCCCTTGCCGGGCGCGGGCCCGGGCCCGGGGGGAGTCGTGGTGTCGCGGCCGGCCCCGCCGGGGGCGGGCACCGGACGGCGCGGTCACGGTCATCCCTTCATCGCCTGCTCGATCTCGTCACGGATGCGGTCCACCGACGGGATCATCAGGTCCTCGAGGGAGTCGGCGGACGCCAGCGGGATGTGCGGCGTGGTGATGCGGACGATGGGTCCGTCGAGGTCCCAGAAGCCGTCGTCGCCGGCGATGGCGACCAGCTCGGAGCCCCAGCCGAGCATCCGGGGGTTCTCCTCCACGGTGAACAGCCGCCCGGTCCGGCCGAGCGACTCGAGGACCATCGCGGCGTCCAGCGGCACCAGCGACCGCATGTCGATGACCTCGCAGTCGATGCCCCGCTCGGCCAGCTGCTCGGCGGCGGCCAGGGCCCGGCTCACCATCAGGCCGAGGGCCACGACGGTCGCGTCCTTGCCCTCGCGGCGGACCTTGGCGGTGCCGAGCTCGTCCAGGATCGGCCCGTCCGGGACCTCCCCCTTGGACGAGTAGAGGCCCTTGTGCTCGAAGAACAGCACCGGGTCGTCGCTGCGCACGGCGGCGGCCATCAGGCCGACGACGTCCTCGGGCGTCGACGGGGCGACCACCTTGATGCCGGGCACGGCCATCGCCCAGTTCTCGATCGACTGGGAGTGCTGGGCCCCGAAACGGAGGCTGCCGCCGTTGCCGCTCTTGACGACGAGCGGGATGGTGACCTGGCCGTTGGTCATGTAGCGCGTCTTGGCCATCTCGTTGACCACGAGGTCCCAGCAGACCGCGAAGAAGTCGGAGAACATGATCTCGGCGATCGGCCGCATCCCGGTCATGGCGGCCCCCATCGCCGCGCCCAGGATGGCCTGCTCGGAGATCGGGGTGTCGATGACGCGCTCGGGACCGAAGCGCTCCAGGAGCCCGGTGGTGGTCTTGAAGACGCCGCCGGCACCCGCCACGTCCTCGCCGATGAGCACGACCGACTCGTCGCGCTCCATCTCCTGCGCGATGCCGCGGGCCACCGCGTCGCGGTAGGTCAGGATCGCCATGTGTGTCCTCCGTCTGCCCACACGTCGGTGAAGGCTGCTTGCGGGTCGGGCAGGGGTCCGTTCTTGGCGGCCTCGGTGGCCTCGTCGACGGCGTCGGCCACCTCGGCGTCGATGGCGTCGATCTCGGCGCCGGTGACGCCGAGGCGTTCGAGCCGCCCGCGGTAGACCGTGATCGGGTCGTAGGCCAGCCAGGCCTCGAGCTCTCCCGGCGGCTTGTACTTGCCGGGGTCGGCCCGCGAGTGGCCGCCGTGGCGGTAGGTCAGCGCCTCGACGAGCACCGGACCGGCACCGGACCGGGCGTGCTCGAGGGCGTCCGCGGCGACGAGGTGGACGGCGTCCGCGTCGTTGCCGTCGACGACGATCGGCTCCAGACCGTAGGCGGAGGCGCGATCCGCGGCCGGGCGCCGTACGGCCGTGATGTCACCGATCGCGGTGTACTCCATGTACTGGTTGTTCTCGCAGACGAAGACAACCGGCAGCTTGAAGACCGCCGCGTAGTTGAGGGCCTCGTGGAAGGCCCCGATGTTGGTGGTGCCGTCGCCGAAGAAGCACACGGCGACCTGACCGCTCCTTCGGTACTGGGCCGACCAGGCGGCCCCGTTGGCGATGGTCAGGTGGGCGCCGATGATGGCGTAGGAACCCATCACCCCGTGCTCCACGCTCGTCAGGTGCATGGAGCCGCCCTTGCCGCCGAGCAGGCCGTTGGCACGACCCAGCAGCTCGGCCAGCACCCCTTCCATCGGCACGCCCCGCGCCAGCGTGTGGGCATGCCCGCGGTAGGTGGCGAACGTGTAGTCGTCGGAGCGCATCGCGGCGCCGAAGCCGGCGGCGACCGCCTCCATCCCCAGCGAGAGGTGCGTGGTGCCCTTCACCAGCTGCTGCATGAACATGTCGTAGGCGCGCTTCTCGAACTGGCGCATCTCCTGGAGCATGCGGTACATCCGCAGCCGGGTCTCGAGGGGGATGTCGGCATCGTCGTGTGAGGTGGGGTCGTCCGGGGGCATCACCAGGTCGTGCTCGCCGTACGCGTGGTTGCTCAGGGGCAGGTTCATCGGCTCACCCCTCCGCGCCGGCGGTGCGGGTGTTGAGGTGCGACTGGCTGTCGCGCAGGGTCGGGAGCGCGCCACCGGTGGTGAAGTAGCGGCGTCCCGCGACCAACAGCTCCTCGGCCGGGAACTTGGTGATCACCTGCGCGCCGTCGGCGGTGACCACGACCTCCTCCTCGATGCGTGCGGCACCCCAGCCGTCGGCGGCCGGCCAGTACGTCTCGAGGGCGAAGACCATCCCCTCCTCCAGCACCTCCGGGGCGTCGAGCGAGGTGAGTCGGCTGAAGATCGGTCGCTCCCAGATGCTCAGCCCGACGCCGTGTCCGTACTGCAGCGCGAACGCCGCCTCCTCGTCCGGGAAGCCGAACTCCTGGGCCGTCGGCCACACCGAGACGATGTCGGCGGTGGTGGCACCGGGCTTCACGAGCTCGATCGCCTGGTCCATGTACTCGCGGCAGATCTTGTAGGCGTCGGCCATCCCCGGTGAGGCGCTGCCCACTGCGAACGTCCGGTAGTAGCACGTGCGGTAGCCCATGAAGCTGTGCAGGATGTCGAAGAACGCCGGGTCCCCGGGGCGGATCAGCCGGTCGGAGAAGACGTGGGGGTGGGGCGAGCACCGCTCCCCCGAGATCGCGTTCACTCCCTCCACGTGCTCGGAGCCGAGGTCGTAGAGGACCTTGCTCACCAGCCCGACGCACTCGTTCTCCCGCACGCCGGGTCGCAGGAACTCATAGAGGCTCTCGTACGCCGAGTCGACCATGGAGGCCGCCTGGGTGAGGAGTCCCACCTCGTCGACCGTCTTGATCCGGCGGGCTTCGAGGAACAGCTGCTGGCCGTCGACCACGTCGATGCCCATCGCCTGGAGGGCGAACATCACGGGCGGCTCGATGATGTCGACGCCGAGGGGCTGGCCGGTGAGGCCGTGCTCGGCCAGCACCTGGTAGACCTTCGCGGCGACGTCCTCGGCACGCCCGGCCGACGGCGAGATGGCGCCTCGCAGCGTCGAGATGCCCGCGCGGGCACCGTAGTGCTCCTCCTCCCGGTCGGCGTGGGCCTCGTCGAGCCACGGGGCGTAGAGCTGGTGGTGCCGGGCGGCCGAGCCGAAGTCCCAGAGCACCGGAGCGCCGCCCTGCGGGAGCAGCGCGAAGCGGATCATCTTGTCCATCGCCCACGTCCCGATGTGGGTTCCGGTCATGTAGCGGATGTTGTGGAAGTCGAAGGTGAGCACGGCACCCAGCGAGGACCGCTGGAGCTCGGCGTCGAGGCGGGCCAGGCGCTCGGTGCGCAGCCGCGCCATGTCGAGCCGCGTCTCCCAGTCGACCTGGGTGACGCCGTAGGTGGGTGTGAGCATCAGGACCTCCGGGACTGCGGTGCGCTGGAGCACCAGGGACGGGCGGGGACGAGGGGGTGGGTGACGGGCCGGCTCACGAGGTCCCACCGCCGGAGCGCACGAGCACCTTGAGCTGGTCGCCCTGCGGGTCGACCAGCACGTCGAACCCCCGGGTCACGACGTCGCCGAGATCGATCTGGGCGGTGACGGCCCGGGCGACCGGGTACCGGCCGGCGGCGACCATCCGGATCACGCGCGGCCAGTCGGTGAGCCGGTAGCACCAGCTGCCGTGCAGCGAGAGGTCCTTCTCCGCCAACGCCATGGCGTCGAGCTGGGCCGGCTTGGTGTGCAGGCCCGTCTGGACCACCGCTCCCGCCCGACGGGTCGAGGAGATGCCGGTCGCCAGGCCGGGGCTCGTGCCCGAGCACTCGACGGTGAGGTCGACGCCGATCCCGTCGGTGAGGTCGAGCAGGCGCTCCGCGAACCCGGGTGCCGTCGGGTCGAGGACCTCGCCGATGTCCAGCGAGGCCGCCAGCGCCGCCCGGTTGGGGTTGGGCTCCGCGACGATCACCGCACCGGCGCCCACCGCCGCGGCGTACATCGCGGAGAGGATGCCGATCGGTCCGGCGCCGGTGACGAGCACGACGTCACCACCGGTCACCCCGGCACGGTCCACGCCGTACGCCGCGACGGCCGCGGGCTCGATGACCGCACCCTCGAGGTCCGAGACCGAGTCGGGCAGCCTGGCCACCTGGTACTCCTTGACGACGGCGTACTGGGCGAGCCCGCCCGTCTCGGCGCTGAGGCCGGTGCAGGCGAACACCAGGCACAGGTGGCCCTGGCCGCGTCGGCAGAAGTAGCAGCGACCGCAGACGATCGCCGGCATGATCGCGACCCGGTCTCCGACCGCCACGTCACGCACGTCGGAGCCGAGCTCGACCACGGTCGCCGAGAACTCGTGCCCCAGCGTCTGGGGCAGGGTCACCCCGGTCAGCGGGTGGGGGGTCGTCGGGGTGACGATCGGCCCGACGGCGTACTCGTGCAGGTCGGTGCCGCAGATGCCGCACCAGTGCACCTCGACCAGGATGTCGTCGGGTGCCGAGGGGGTCGGGGTGGGAACGTCCTCGATGCGGATGTCGTGCTGTCCGTGGAAGCGGGCCGCGAGCATGGGAGTCCTTTCTGGGGCCGTCAGGCGGGCGAGTGTGAGCCGCGGACGCGGCTGTAGAGGATGGCGGCGATGACGATCAGTCCGCCCTGGAAGAGGTACTGCCACGTCTGGCTGAGTCCCAGGAAGGTCGTGGCGTTGAGGAGCTGGACGATGAGCCCGGCGCCGAGGAGGGTCCCCACGAAGGTGCCGCGACCGCCCAGCAGGCTGGTACCGCCCAGCACGACGGCGGTGATGCTGCTGAGCGTGTAGGAGACGCCCTGAGCAGGGTCGCCGATGCCGAGCTGCGCCAGCAGGACGAGGGAGCCGAGGAAGGTGAAGAGCGACGTGATGACGTAGCCCCCGACCACCGTGCGGCCCACCCCCACGCCGAGCTTGCGGGCCGAGTCCTCGTGCGAGCCGACGGCACGGATCCTCAGTCCCCACTCGGTCCTGCGCAGCGCCCACTCCATGGCCGCGACGGCCACCACCAGGGCCAGGAAGGCGAGCGGCACCGGGCCGACCTTGCGCATCACGAACCCGGTCACGTCCGCGGAGATGACCCCCTCGGGAGCGTCGCGGAGCAGGAAGCTGAAGCCTTGGAGGGCGATGTACGTCGTCAGGGTCGCGGCCACCGGGGTGAAGTTGCCGAGCCGGATCAGGGTGCCGTTGACCAGGCCCGTCGCCACGGCGGCGCCGATCATCAGCCCGAAGCCGAGCAGCATCGTCGTCACCGCGGCTCCGTCGTTGACGAAGAAGGAGGCGACCACGACGAGGAACCCGGCCAGCGGGCCCACCGAGAGGTCGATCCCCCCGGTCAGCAGGGCGACGTTCTGGCCGACGGCGATGAAGCCCAGTGCCGCGACCAGCATCATGATCGAGGTGATGTTGAAGGCCGAGAGGTAGAGCGTGTTCTGGCTGTAGACGTAGGCACCGAGACCGAGCATCACCGCCGCGAGGATGGCCACGGGGGCGTAGTCGCCGGCGAGGAACCGGCGCAGGGCGGGGCGGCTGGCGTCCCGCCGCTGAGGGGACTCCTGCCTCGTGTGCTGGGTGGACGCCACCGCGGCACGGATCATCCGCTCCTCGGTGACGTCGGGTCCGGTCAGGTCTGCCACCACGTGGCCACGCGACATGACCAGCACCCGGTCGCAGAGTCCCTCGAGCTCCTTGGCGTCCGAGGAGGCGACGATGACGGGGATCCCCTCGTCCGCGACCTCGCGCAGGATCCGGTAGATCTCCGCCCGGGCGCCGACGTCCACGCCCTGGGTGGGCTCGTCGGCGAGCAGGATCGCCGGCCGGGCGAGCAGGGTCCGCGCCAGCACCACCTTCTGCTGGTTGCCGCCCGACAGCGCCGCGACGACCGCCTCCATGGAGGGGGCACGCACGTCCAGCTCGCCGAGCTCGCGGCCCACGAGCTCGAGCTCGCGCGACCGGCTGAGGAAGGGACCGCGGGTCATCCGCTCCAGCCCGTTGAGCGCGGCGTTCTCACGCACCGACAGGGTCATCATCAGGCCGTCGTGGTGCCGGTCCGCGGGCATGTAGCCCGACACCTTGCGCAGCTGGCGCTGGCTGCGCCGCCTCGACGAGACGGAGACGTCGCCGTCGAAGGCGGCGAGACCCGCGAGGGCGCGGAGCAGGTCGCTCTGGCCGTTGCCGACGACCCCGCTGACGCCGATGATCTCACCGCGGCGCCCGGTGATCGAGACGTCGGAGAAGCCTTCGCCCGAGAGCCCGGCGACCTCGAGCACGGTGTCGCCGAACGCGTCGTCCGCCGGCTTCGGCGGGAACGTGGCGTCCAGCTGCCGCCCGACGATGAGCGCCAGGAGCTCGTCGTCGGTGACGGCGTCCACCAGGGTGCTTCCGCGCAGGCGACCGTCTCGGAGCACGGTCACGCGCTGGGCGAGCATCCGGACCTCTGCGAGCCGGTGGGTGATGTAGATGACGGCCGTGCCCGCCTCCGCGAGGGCCCGGACGCGGTCGAAGAGCAGATCGACCGAGTCGGGACCGAGCGGGGCGGTCGGCTCGTCCAGGATGAGCATGCGCGGACGGACCGCGAAGGCCTTCGCCAGCTCGAGGAGGTGCTTCTGGGCCACCGAGAGGTGGTCGACCCGCTCCTCGAGGTGCACCCCCAGGTCGATGTCGTCCAGCACCGCGCGCATGCCGTCGCGCTCGGACCGGCCTCCCGACGTGAGCACGTCCGACGGGAGCGCCAGCCTCAGGTTCTCCGCCACCGTGAGGTCGGGGAGCACGGCCGGGTGCTGGTGCACGATCGCGATCCCGGACCTCGTGGCGGACGCGGGCGTCAGCGAGGCGTGCTGCTCGCCGTCGATCGTCAGGACGCCGCCGTCGGGCTCGATGGTCCCGGAGGCGACACCCATCAGCGTCGACTTGCCGGCGCCGTTCTCCCCCAGCAGCGCGTGCACCTCGCCCGGCAGCACCTCGAGGGAGACGTCGGTCAGCGCGGCGACACCGGCATAGCTCTTGGACACGCCGGACAGCAGCATCGTCGGCGGTCGTACGGCCACAGCGGTCGTCTCGGTCATGTCGTCGTCCTTCACGGGGTCGGGGTCCCTCCGGTCTGGGTAGCCGGGCCGGCCGGGTGACAGGGCACCCGACCGGCCGCGGCGGTCACTTGAGCAGCGCGGCCTGGTCCTCGGGCGACATCTCCGCGGAGAGGTAGATGTCACCGGGCAGGTCGGGCTTGCACTCCACCGGGTTGGGCTCACCGGTCACGGAGTTCTCGAAGACGGCGTGCTGGTGCGTGTCCTCGGTCGGCAGCTCGCCGCCCGTGGCCTCGGCGATGGCGTACTGCATGGCCAGGCGGACGTGGTCGTTGCCCGTGGCGATGGAGAACATCTTGAAGTCGGGGTTGTCCTTCTCGTTGTCCTTCCAGAAGCAGCCCAGGACGTTGCCGTCGGAGGTCGCGAGTGCCGGGATCGAGCGTCCGGCCTTCGTGAACTCCGGCAGCGCGCCGACGAGGGACGGCCCGAAGTCGCTGACGATCACATCGATCTTGTCGTACTTGGAGATCGCCGCCGTGAGCACCTTCTGGCTCAGCGCCGGGTCCCAGTTGGTGACCTCGAAGGGCTGCTCACCGATCATCGTGTACTTCTCCGGGTCGAGGGTGTCCGCCAGCCCCTCGGCCTCGCCGAGGCCCTGGCTGTTGCCCTTCGGCCCGCTCAGGAACAAGACGTTGCCGCCGTCGGGGAGGATCTCCTTGATCCAGTTGCCCCAGTTGACGCCGTCGTTGACCGAGTCCAGCGCGATGTACTTCGTGTAGTCGACGCCGTCCTCGCCCCCCGGGTCGACGCGGTAGGGCACCGTGACGACGCCGGCCTGGAACGCCGTGCGCAGGGCCGGGAGCATCGCCTCCCCGGCGTCCGGGAACACGACCAGGGCGTCGACTCCCTTGGCCACCATCCCCTGGATGTCGGAAATGGCCTTCTGGGTGTCGCCCTGGCCGTCGGCGTACAGCACGTCGGTCACGCTGGGGCACTTCGCGGCCTCGTCCTTGCCGGAGGCGGTGGTGACCAGTCGCCAGCTGTTGCCGCCGAAGCCRTCGGTGAGCCCGAGGGTGATCTTCTTGGGCCCGCACCAGGAGGGCGCGCCCTCGAGGTCGGCCGCGGAGGTCTCGCCCTGGTCGCTGCCGCCGTTGTCCCCTCCGCAACCGGCGAGCGCCATGGCAGCGACCGTCAGCCCGACGGCGGCCAGGGCGGAGGGGCGGCGTGAGAGTCGTCGCAACATGAGTGTCCCTTTTCTTTCGTACTCGGATGAGGTGGTTGGAGCAGATGGACGTGGAGCTCCCGAGCGATCAGGTCGCGGCCGGGAGACGTCGCCGGCCGCGGAGTCGACCGGCGAGGGAGCGCACGTCGACGGAGTAGAGAAGGACGCCGATGGCGAGGGCAGCGGCCTCGACGAGCGTCCGCACGGCGAAGCTGACGCCCAGGGCCAGTACGAACTGCTCCAGCTGGCTGAGGAAGAGCGCCGCGACCGCGGTGGCCAGCAGGTTGCCCCGGCCGCCGAGCAACGACGTGCCGCCGAGGACCACCGCGGCCACGCTCGGCAACAGGTAGGAGTTGCCCTGGAAGGCGGTGGGCTGGGCGACGATGCCGGCGAGGACCACGCCGGCCACCCAGTAGTGGAGCTGGGCGCCGAGGTAGCCGGCACCCTTGAAGGTGCGCACCCTCAGGCCGGCGGCCCAGGCGGCGGCCGGGTTGGCCCCCACCGCCTCGAACCGCCGCCCGGCCGGCGTGAGCTTCACGACGACGCTGGTGATGACGAGGACCAGGACGGCGATGAAGACGGCGTTCGGGATCCCCGCGCTCTCCCCACCGGCGATGCCGGCGAGCCGGTCGGTGGTACGACGTGGCGATCCGCCCGAGATCCCCAGCACGCCCGCGAACATGAGCGCGTTGGTGCCGAGCGTCGCCACGATCGGGTTGAGCAGAAGCCGCCCGACGAGGAACCCGTTGAGCAGCCCGGCCACGATCGCGACGCCGAGGGCGATCAGGACGGCGCCGAGGAGCTTGCCGTCGTCACCCTTCGGCTCGTGGGTCACGATCACGACCATCAGGGAGATGGCACCGGGCACCGAGAGGTCGATGCCACCCTGCTGGATCACGAGGGTCTGACCGAGGGCCGCGATGGCGAGCACCGCCGCGAAGGGAAGCATGCCGCTGAGGGCACCCCGGCTCACACTCGTCGAGGCGAGCAGGRCACTGGCGACGAACAGCGCGACGGTGGCCACGGTGATCGTGACCAGTCCACGCGAGACGCTGAACCGGGGGCCGGGACGAACGCCGCGCGGCGCGGGGCGCTCCGCCACCGGTGCCGGTGCCGTGGAAGCCATCTGCCCTCCTCGCTGTCTGGACGGGTGTGCGGACCGGCGAGCCTCGCTCTGTGCCGTCCGTCACACGTTCGCTGTGACTGTACAAGGTGCGGCGAGGTGTTCACAAGGGGTTCACAGCACCATTTGTGACGGTGGCCACGTGGGGCCCGTCGTGCACCCGTACGTCACTCGGTGACTGAGGGCCGGGACCGCATGTAGGTCCGCAGGTACGCCATGTCCCGATCGCCGTGACCGGCAGCCACCGCCGCGTCGACGACCCGGCGCGCGGCCTCGCTGACCGGCGTCCCCGTGCCCTGGTCTCCGGCGAGGCCGGCGATGAGACCGAAGTCCTTCGCGACCAGGCTCAGGCTCATGGCGACGGGCTGGTCCGGTTCGAGGAAGGCGGCGCGCTTGTAGCGCACGAAAGGAGCCCCGACCGCACTGTTCTCCAGGACGTCGTACGCCGTCGACGGGTCGATGCCCGCACCCTCCGCGAGGACCAGGCACTCCGACAGCGCGGAGTTCAGGTCGTGCACCACGAGGTTGACCGCGAGCTTCATCGCCTGCCCGAGACCGACGTCGCCGACCGTGACGACCCGGGCCGCAAAGGCCGACAGGACCGTGCTGGCCGCCTCGATGTCCTCCGGGGCTCCGGCGGCCATGACCAGCAGCTGGCCCGCCGCCACGGTGGCCACGCTGCCCGAGACCGGCGAGTCCACGAAACGCCGTCCTGAGGCGGCGTAGGCGGCCGACAGCGCGCGGGCCACACCGACCCCGCTGGTCCCCAGGTCGCAGACCACGGCCCCCGAGGGGAGCGCCTCGAGGAGGTCCTGATCGAGCAGGACCTCGGTCGTCGCGTCGCCGTCGGCCAGCATGCTCAGCACGACCTCCGCGCCGCGCACGCACTCGGCGGCCGAGGCCGCGGTGACCAGGCCGGAGCCGCCGATCTCCTCTCGCACGACCTCGGCGCGGGCGAGAGTGCGGTTCCAGAGCCGCACCCGGTGCCCGGCCGCGGCCAGGCGGTGGCACATCGCTGCTCCCATCCGGCCCGCTCCCAGCACGGCGACCTCAGCCACGGGGGTCCACCAGCACCTTCCCGGCGACCTCGCCGGCCACGAGCGGTCTCAACCCCTGGTCGACGACGTCCTCAAGGCGGACGACGCGGTCGACGAGCAGGGACCCGAGGTCGCGGCGGGCGAGGACGTCGAGCGCCGCAGGGAGGTCGTCACCACACACGTGCGCGACCGTGGTGCGCACGTCCACCTCGCGCAGGACCACCGGCGCCAGGCTGAGGGTGGTCGGGGCACTGTTCAGTCCGACGAGCAGGACGGTGCCGCCGCGTGCAGTGAGGGCGAACGCTCGCTCCACCGCGCCCGGCACGCCCGAGGTCTCGAAGACGACGTCCGCGCCGTCCTGCAGCAGTTCGCGGACCTCGTCCGGGCCTGCCGAGGGGCTGACCAGCGCGGTGTCGGTGGCCCCCAGCTCGCGGGCGACCTCGAGCCGTCCGGCATCCACGTCGACGGCCAGGACAGGACCGTCGTGCCTCTCGAGCCCTGCGCACACGAAGGACCCGATCGCGCCCGCCCCCAGCAGCACCACGGAGTCACCCGGGCGCACTCCCGAGCGGCGGACGGCGTGGACCCCGACGGCGAGCGGCTGGGCGAGCGCCGCCGCCTCCAAGGTGCACGCATCGGAGATCTCGACACAGGTGGCTGCCGGCGCCGCGACGTAGGTCGCGAGACCGCCGTCGGCGCTCAGCCCGAGGGTGAAGTAGCGGGCGCACAGGTTGGTGCGGCCACGACGACACCACGCGCACTCGCCGCACGACACGCCGGCCCCGCACGCGACCCTGCGCCCGACAAGGTGGCGCACGTCGGGCGCMGCGTCGACGACGGTGCCGACGAACTCGTGGCCCAGGACGGTCGGCCCGAGGTGGCCGCTCCCCGGGTGGCGCGTGTGGAGCGGAACCATCATCGGGCCCTTGGTGAACTCGGTGACGTCGGTGCCGCAGAGGCCGTTGTAGGCCACCTCGATCACGACGTCGCCCGGTCCGGGTGCGGGGTCGGCCCGGTCCTCGATCCGTAGGTCGCCGGGCTCGTGCAGGACACCGGCCCTCACGGCGTGGCCGCCGACGTGACGTGGACCTTGACCTGGGTGCGGTCGGCCAGCACGGCCTCGATCGCCTCGCTCGCGGACTCCAGGGCGTAGGTCGAGGTGACGAGGGGGCTGAGGTCGACCCCGGTGCGTGCCAGGAACCGCAGGGTCTGCGGCCACACCCCCGGCGAGCCGATGATGCCGCGCACCTGCAGCTCCTTGGACTGGATCTGTCCGAGCGCGGCCGGGGCCGAGCCGCCCACGTCGATGCCGATGTAGACCAACCGGGCCCGGAAGCCGGCCAGGTCGAGGGCAGCGGCCATCGCGGCAGGCTTGCCGCTCGCCTCGAACACCACGTCCGCGCGTCGACCGCCGGTCAGCTCGTCGAGCTGTTGCCCCACCTCGGGATCGGTCGGGTCGATGGTCGCCTCGGCGCCGAGGCTGCGGGCCAGGGCCGCCCGCTCCGCGTCCGGCTCCGCGACGATGACCCGCACGCCGCGGGCGGCGGACGCCGCGACCACCCCCAGGCCGATCGGACCGGCTCCGAGGACCAAGGCCGTGTCACTCGCGTCGAGGTTGTCGGCCCGGACGGTCGCGTAGTAGCCGCAGCTGAAGGGTTCCACGAGGGCCCCCTGGGTCCAGCTGAGCTCGTCGGGAAGGGCGTGCAGCCAGCCCTCCTTGGCCACGAAGAGCTCTGCTGCCGCACCGCTGATGCTGAAGCCGAAGTGCTCCTGCCCGATGACGCACTCGCCGACCACCCGGTCGCCGGGCGCGAAGCGGGTCACCTTGCGACCCGTCGCGACCACCTCCCCCGCCCACTCGTGCCCGGGGATGACAGGGAAGCTGAACGGGATGATGTAGCGCCCGTGGAGCAGGTCGACGTCGGAGTGGCAGATGCCCACGCTGCGCGCAGCCACGAGGACCTCGTCCTCCTCGATCGTGGGCGGGTCGAGCTCGTTGACGGCGTGCCGGCCGTCGCCGAGGAACTGGAGAGCCTTCACGGGGACCTCGCTCTGTGACGTACGTCGCACCTTGCGACTGTGAACTCATACTTCACAGCCGTTCAGTGTGAGTCAAGAGGTGGGAGGCAAACCGTGACCTGCCGGAACCCTGGAGCTCAGTGGCGGTGCAGGACGCACCAGATGCCGCGCGCGTCCCGGTCCGTGCGGTTGCGCAGCAGGTGCGGCACCGAGCTGTCGAAGCTCAGCGCGTCACCCGGGCCGATGGTGAACACCTCGAAGCCGACGGTGACCTCCAGCTCTCCCTCGAGCAGGTAGCCGTACTCCTGGCCGGCGTGCCGCATCATCCGGCGGTCGTTGGTGGAGCTGCTGCCCGCCGGATAGATGATCTCGATGAAGTCGACATCGGGCGCCGAGTCGGCCAGCTGCTCCCAGATCACTCCGGAGTCCATCTCCAGGCGGGGCCGCTGGTCGGGTCGGCTGACGGTCAGGCGGCGCGGCTCGCGGTCGAACGCCTCGGCCGGCGAGGCCATCGCCGAGCGACTGACCACTCCGGGCGAACCTCGGCCCTGTCGACCCTGCGTCGCGCCGTCCCGTGATCCACCCGGGGCCGGGGCGTCGCCGGCAGCACCGCTGCTGGACGCGTCGCTGTCGCCGTCGGGAGCGGGCTCGTCGGAGGTGTGGAAGAGCTCGTCGATGGACACCTCGAGCACCTGGGCGATCGAGTAGAGCGTCGCCACCGAGGGCTGGGACTTGCCGTTCTCCATCTGGGACAGGAAGGACGGGGACACGCTCAGCTGTCGCGCGAGCTCGCGCAGCGAGAGACCCGCCTGCTGACGGGCCGCACGCAGCTTGCTGCCCAGCTGGCCCACCCCGCCGGTCTCGGGCAGCAGCTCCTCCGACTCACTCATGCACCCATCCCCTTGGTTGTCCCTACCGCTTGACGCCGAGACCCCGGCCTGACGCACGTGCGACCAGTCGCCTCACCGGCGAGTGATCATCAACAGCGAACGATGGGGAGTCCTGAGCCCGCATTGTTCACCGTCACTTGACGAATTGTCCACCGCGGATCACGATGGGCCGGACATCCGGTCCGCCCGGACACCCCACACCGCTCCTTGGAGGGACATCGTGTCACCAACCGTTCTGGTCGTCGGAGTCACCGGCATAGCGGGCTTCAACACCGCGCAGGCGATGGCGTCGGCCGGGTGGCGGGTCCTGGGCCTGTCCCGCTCGCATCGGTACGACATCCCCGGCGTGGAGCAGCTGCGTGGTGACGTCCTCGACCCCGAGTCGCTCGACCGCGCCCTCCGGGGCCAGGAGTTCAGCCACGTCGTCTTCACGACGTGGTCGCGTCAGGAGACCGAGGCCGAGAACAGGCGGGTGAACAGCGCGATGCTCGCCAACCTGCTGGCCGCGGCAGGCCGCGCCACGAAGCTCGAGCACGTTGCGCTGGTCACCGGGCTCAAGCACTACCTCGGTCCCTTCGACGCCTACGGCTCAGCTCCGGCCGACACTCCGTTCCGCGAGAGCCAGGAGCGGCTGCCGATCGAGAACTTCTACTACGACCAGGAGGACGTCCTCTTCGCGGAGGCGGAGCAGCAAGGGTTCTCCTGGTCGGTGCATCGCCCGCACACCCTCATCGGCTTCGCGCTCGGAAACGTGATGAACATGGGCGTGACGCTGGCGGTGTACGGCGCCATCTGTCGCGCCACCGGCGAGCCCTTCGTCTTCCCGGGGAGCCAGCAGCAGCTCAACGGCATCACCGACCTCACCGACGCGCGCCTCCTCGGGCGGCACGTCCTCTGGTCCTCCACGGAGCCGCGGGCCCGCAACCAGGCCTTCAACACCGTCAACGGGGAGGTGTTCCGCTGGCGGCAGCTGTGGCCCCAGGTGGCAGACGCCCTCGGTGTCCCCGCCGCGGAGTACCCCGGTCACCCGCAGCCGCTCGAGGACCGCATGGGCCACGCCGACGAGGTGTGGGCAGGGCTGGTGGAGAAGCACGACCTCGCGCCGTACAAGGCCTCGGAGCTGGCCTCCTGGTGGCACACGGACGCCGACCTCGGTCGCGAGATGGAGACCTTCGCGGACATGACCAAGAGTCGCTCGCTGGGGTTCCTCGACCACCAGAGCACGATCGCGTCCTTCACCGACCTCTTCCAGCAGCTGCGGGACGCTCGGATCATCCCGCCGAGGGGCTGACCCGTGCTGCTGCCCGACGGGATGGGCCACCTCACCTACTCCACCCTCGTGCACCCGGGCGACACCTGGCCCGAGATGTGGGAGAGCCTGCGGACCTACGTGCCGGCCGTGAAGGCCCGGGTCTCCCCCGACGCGCCCTTCGGGGTCTCGCTGCGGCTCTCGGGGAGCTCTGCCGCGACCCTGGCCGGTTCGGCGGAGCGACGCGCCGAGCTGCGTGACTTCCTGCGCGACGAGGACCTGTACGTCTACACGGTCAATGCCTTCCCGCACGGGCCGTTCAAGGGACGTTCGGTGATGGAGGACGTCTACGAGCCCGACTGGTCGACACAGGCTCGCCTCGACTACACCTGCCAGGTCGCCGACGTGCTGGCCGACATCGCCGCCCCGTGCGTCCGGCCGACCATCCAGACGGCGCCGCTGGCCTACCGGGCCAACGTGGTCGACGAGGACTACGCACAGTCGCTGGTCGAGCACCTGATGCGCGCGGTCGCCCACCTGGTCGAGCTGGAACGGCGTACGGGCGTGCAGGTCGCGATCGCCCTCGAGCCCGAGCCCGCGTGCTGGCTCGAGACGACCGCGGAGACCGTCGCGTTCTTCGAGCAGCGCGTCTACTCCGTCGAGGGCCGCCGAGCGTTCTCGCGCCTCAGCGGCGAGCCGCTCTCCCGGGTCGAGGACCTGCTCCCACGCCACCTCGGAGTCGTGTTCGACATCTGCCACCAGTCGGTCGGCTTCGAGGACATCCGCGGTGCGCTGGAGTCCCTCGTCGGCGCCGGCGTGCCGATCCTCAAGCTGCAGGCCGCGTCAGCCCTGCGCGTCCCCGAGGTCACCGCGGAGGTCGTCTCCGAGCTGGAGACCTTCACCGACACGATCTACCTCAGCCAGACCACCGAGCGACGCGACGGACGAGACGTCCACCACCTCCACCTCGCCGACGCCATCGCGGGATACCGACGCGATCCGGCCGGCAGCCGGGAGTGGCGCACCCACTTCCACCTGCCGGTCTTCCTAGACGACGTGGGCTCCTTCGGCACCACGCGGTCCGGCATCGAGGACGCCATGCGCCTGCACGCGGAGACTCCCCTCTCGGAGCACCTCGAGATCGAGACCTACACCTGGGACGTGCTGCCTCCGCACCTCAAGTCCGGGGACATCGTGGACTACGTGACGCGCGAGCTGGAGTGGGTGCGTGATCTGCTCGTGCGGAGGTAGCGTCGATCCATGTCGTACCCGGATCCTGCGTACTTCGGCAACGGCGACGTCCTGGCGCGGTACCGACCGGCTGACACGCCACCCGAGCTGCCGCGGCCCGGCGGGGCGGCGAGCTACCTGGCCACGGGCGCCAGCACCGGCGGCCGCTTCGGCCTGTACCGCTGGGACATGGGCCCGGAGCCTGCGGGGGCACGGGCGCACTACCACCGGACCATGACCGAGTCGTTCTTCGTGCTGTCCGGAGTGGTGCGGCTGTACGACGGCGGCACCTGGCTGGAGGGTCGGCCCGGCGACTTCCTGCACGTGCCCGAGGGAGGCCTGCACGGCTTTCGCAACGAGTCGGGAGAGCCGGCGTCGTTGCTGATCCTGTTCACGCCGGGCGCCCCCCGGGAGGCCTACTTCGAGGGGCTCGTCGAGCTGGCCGAGGGGCGCTGGAACCCGAGCCACGACGAGCTCCAGGCGTTCCTCGAGGAGCACGACAACATCTACGTGTAGGTGGACGCCCTCACGCCCTGGCCCGCTGGGCCGCCTCGACGAGGGCCCGACCCAACGCCTCCGCCTCCTCGATCGTGAGGGACACGGTCTCGCCGAGGTCGCCGCGGTACATCTCGACCGTCGTCATGTGCGCGCCGGCGTGGCGCAGCAGGTAGAAGTTCATGTCCTGGCGCGCCCACTCGTCGGCGCCCACCTCCACCAGGGGAACCCGGCTGAGCGCCAGCTCGACGGTCTCCCCCGTGCACACCTGGTCCTCCGGGAAGTTGGCGTCCGCGTGGCCGCTCCCGTCGACGCACCACGGGGCGCACTCGATGGCCGGCAGGATTGCGCTGGACGGGACGTGCTCGGCGGATGCTGCGCTCATGGAGTGGGTGCCTCTCCCAGTGGATGGTTGCGCTCGGGCGCGGTCGAGGGGTGCAACCGCCGATGGTGCACGGCCGTTACGGGTCCCCACCCCTACGGACGGGCGCTCCGCCGCGTCCGCGGCGTCCGACCGCGCTCACGCCTCCGGGATGTCACGGCCGAACGCGGCGCGGGTGACCTGCTCGGGCTCGGGCCCGCCCCGGACACCGGTGTCCAGGGCGTCGATGCGGGCCAGCTCGTCGTCGTCCAGCTCGAAGTCGAAGATCTCGAAGTTCTCCCGGATCCGGTGGGGGGTGACCGACTTGGGGATCGCCTGGCGCCCCTGCTGGAGGTGCCAGCGCAGCATCACCTGGGCCGGCGTCCGGTCGTGGGCGGTGGCGATCTCGCCGATCACGGCGTCCTGGAGGGTGCTGCCGTGGGAGCCGTCCCGGTAGAACGTGATGCCGCCGATGGGCGACCACGCCTGGGACAGGATCCCGTGCTCGGCGTCGACGGCGAGCAGCTCGGACTGCCGGAAGTAGGGGTGCACCTCGATCTGGTTGACGGCCGGGACGATGCTGGTCGCGTCCAGCAGCCGCGCGAGGTGGTCGGGCATGAAGTTGCTGACGCCGATGGCCCGCACCCGTCCGTCGGCGCGCAGCTGCTCGAGCGCCCGATACGCGCCGACGGTCAGGTCGAACTCGTCGGGCAGGGCCTGGTGCAGGATGAACAGGTCGATCTGCTCGACCCCGAGCTTGCCGGCGCTCTTGTCGAAGGCGTGCAGCGTCTCGTCGTACCCGTAGTCGGAGATCCAGACCTTCGTCTCTACGAAGACCTCGTCGCGGTCGATCCCCGAGCGGCGCAGCGCCTCCCCGACCTCGCGCTCGTTGCCGTACGCCGCCGCGGTGTCGATGTGGCGGTACCCGACCTCGAGCGCGGTCTCCACCGCGGTGATGGTCTCGTCGGGCGGGGTCTGGAAGACGCCGAACCCGAGGGCCGGCATCTCGACGTCGTTGCTGAGGGTGAAGGTGGGGGCGGTCATGCGTCCGACGCTAGGCGGGTCCGGGAAGCGGTTCCAGTGACTGTCGTGGCCGGTACTGGCAGGGCCTCCCACCCGTCCCGACGAGGTGCCTACGGTGGACGCATGGGCACCACCGACCTCCGCGAACAGATCCGCGACTTCCTCAGCACCCGACGTGCCCGGATCACCCCCGAGCAGGCCGGCCTCCCGGCGTACGGCGGCAACCGGAGGGTGAAGGGCCTGCGCCGCGAGGAGGTCGCGATGCTCGCCGGTGTCTCGGTCGACTACTACGTCCGGATGGAACGCGGCAGCCTGGCCGGCGCCTCCGAGGGCGTCCTCGAAGCGCTCGCCCGGGCCCTGCAGCTCGACGAGGCGGAGCGCACGCACCTGTTCGCGCTGGCCAGGGAGAGCGGCCCCGGCACCACGCGCCTCCGCCGCCGGGCAGCACCCGTGACCGTGCGACCGGCCATCCAGCAGGTGCTCGACGCGATGACGGACGCCCCCGCCTGGGTGCGCAACGGCCGCCACGACATCGTCGCGATGAACCAGCTCGCCCGGGCGCTCTACAGCCCGGTGCTGGCGCAGCCCGAGCGACCCGCCAACACCACCCGCTTCGTCTACCTCGAGCCGGAGGCGGCGGAGAAGTTCTTCGTCGACTACGACCGGATCGCCAACGACGCGGCCGCCATGTTGCGCCTCGAGGCCGGGAAGAACCCGCACGACCGGGCCCTCATCGAGCTCGTCGGCCAGCTGTCGACCCGGTCCGAGCTCTTCCGGCAGCGCTGGGCCTCCCACGACGTCCAGTTCCACCGCAGCGGCCAGAAGCGGCTGAACCACCCCGTCGTCGGCCGCCTCGACCTCGACTTCGAGTCGATGGAGCTGTCCTCGGCCCCGGGGCTGCAGCTCAACGTCTACACCGCCCCGGCCGGCAGCCCGACCGCCGACGCCCTCAAGGTCCTGGCCTCCTGGGCCGCCTCGCAGGAGGAGCTGGCGACGGAGTCGGCCCCCTCCCCCTCAGCCTGAACGTCCACCCCACCACGAAGGAGCACGACCATGTCACGACGCACTCTCGGCACGCCTGGCCTGGAGGTGTCCGCCCCGGGCCTCGGCTGCATGGGGATGAGCCAGTCCTTCGGGCCGCCACCCCCTCGGGACGAGATGATCACGTTCCTGCGTACGGCGGTCGAACGCGGCGTCACCTTCTTCGACACCGCCGAGGTCTACGGCCCGTTCCACAACGAGGAGCTGGTGGGCGAGGCGCTGCAGCCGGTCCGCGACGAGGTCGTCATCGCCACCAAGTTCGGATTCGCCTTCGACGAGGACGGCCGACAGTCCGGGGTCAGCAGCCGGCCGGACGACATCCGCGCCGCCGTCGACGGCTCGCTGCGACGACTGCGCACCGAGTCCATCGACCTGCTCTACCAGCACCGTGTCGACCCCGACGTCCCGATCGAGGACGTCGCCGGCACCGTCCGCGAGCTCATCGACGCCGGCAAGGTCCAGCACTTCGGCCTGTCCGAGGCCGGCGTCGCCACGATCCGCCGCGCGCACGCGGTGCAGCCGGTCACCGCACTCCAGAGCGAGTACTCGCTCTTCTGGCGCGAGCCCGAGGACGAGATCCTGCCCGTCCTCGCGGAGCTCGGCATCGGCTTCGTCCCCTTCAGCCCGCTGGGGCGCGGCTTCCTGACCGGCCAGGTGACCGCCGAGAGCAAGTTCGGCGAGGGCGACATCCGCGCCAACCTCCCCCGCTTCGAGCAGGAGGCGCTCGCGGCCAACCTCGCCCTCGTCGACCTCGTCTCCGACGTCGCCCGGCGCAAGGACGCCACCGTCGGACAGGTGGCCCTGGCCTGGTTGCTCGCGCAGGAACCGTGGATCGTGCCCATCCCGGGGACGAGGCGGCTCGAGCGCCTCGACGAGAACCTCGGCTCGGCGGACCTCCACCTCACCGACGAAGACCTGGCCGAGCTCGACCGCGCTTCGTCCAGCGTGCAGGTCCAGGGCGACCGCTACCCCGAGGCCATGCAGAAGATGATCGACCGCTGACGCGTTCGCAACGGACTCATCGTGCACCAGACCTCGTACGACTGCTACGAGAGCCTCCACTCCTCGCGGGCTCGAGCCGAGCCGGATGCTGCGGCGAGCGCCGGGACCACGGGGTGGGAAACACCCGCACCGAGCGCCGTGGCGAGGGCCGCGCAGAGAGGCGGCAGCGCAGATGCGTCGCCGTGACCGAAGAACCGGTCGAACGGGTGTCTGCGTGTGTTGACCTCCTCACGATGGGGTGTGGGTTGGGCGCGCTGTCGCTCCCTCAGACTCGTCGGGAGTCAGTTCTTGGTGTCCGCTGGGGCATCGCCGGCCGGAGACGAGCCGGGACCGCGGCGGTTGCGCCACTGACTGCGCCCGAGTCTGTACAGCCGGCTCTCCCCCTCGTACCAAGGGTCAGGACGCACCCCGATGAAAGGAAGCCCCAGCCGCTCCGCGACCTTGCGAGACGGCTCGTTGCCGACAAACATGCCGCACCAGACCTCGGGCAGACCACGATCGAACACGTGGTCCAACAGAGCCTGTGCGGCCTCTGTCGCGTAGCCCGCCCCGACCGAGTCGGGATGAAGGTGCCACCCGACCTCGTACTCGCCGAGGAAGTCACCGTTGCGCCGGCGGGCCCTCGCTACGGACACCGTCCCGGCCACGATGCCCGTGCTGCGGACCACGATCGCCCGAGTCATGTCCAGCGGGTCGTGTGTCTCACGCCGGCGTCTGGCGTCGATCCAGCGAAGCGCTTCCTCGAGCCCAGCCATCGGTACGTGCGGCGGGTTCCCCAGCCAGCGGATGATCTCGGGACGTCGCTGGATGTCGAGGACGCGAGTCGCGTCGCGCGGCTCATAGGCGCGCAGCGTGAGCCGCGCGGTCGTCATTGTGGACATGCGCGGGCGGTACGACTCTTCGCAGGACTCTCCGGCAGGGTCTTCGGTCATGGGGTGAGTGTCGACCGCGCGTGAGGATCAGCCGGCGAGGGCGCGCTCGATCTCGCCGACGGCGGTGGTCTCCTTCTGGGACGTGTCGTCGGCCGCCGCCGCGACGTCCTTCGCGGACTGGAGAACGACCTGTCTGTACTCCTCGACGAGCTGCGGGGCCTTCGCCGTCAGGATGCGGACGGCCTGCTTGATGAGCTCGAGGGTGCGTGCCTCGACCTCGTCCTTGCCGCCGGCGGGCATCTCCGGGAGGCCTCCGGCGACGAGCTTGCGCACCTCGGGTGAAGCGTTCTTGACTGCCTTGCTCGCGGCGAAGGACTCCTTGAACGTGTCGAGGAACCCGGGCTCGGCGTGGGCAACGAGAGCGCCGGCGCGCAGGGCGGCGGACCGGACGGTCTTCTGCTCGTCCTCGGTGAGGGCGGTGGTGGGCTGTTGCGGCGTCTCTGTCATGCGTTGCTCCCTCTGGCTGGTGGGCACCGGACCGGGCCCATCGCTCCTGTCTACCGCAGCGAGCCATGAAGCGACCACGGCCAGCACCAGGTCGAGCCGCTCCAGCACACCGTCGTGGTCGAGCCCGGCCGAGTGCTGGGACCGAAGCCTCGCGGGCGCCACGATCACCACTTGGAATCTAGCGATCAGGGCCGACAGGTCCATCGGGGTCCAGTCGACGTTGAGCCGCGGCGAGCACCTCCTCGACGACAGCGTCGACATCCGCGTCGGTGGTGCGGTGGTTGGTGATGCAGGCGCGCAGCACGAACTGCCCGTGCAGGGTGGCATTGGACAGGTACACCCGTCCCTGGCGGTTGACCCGGTCGAGGATGGCGGCGTTTGCCTCGTCGAGGGTGGACGGGTCCCCGCCGGTCCAGCGGAAGCACACCGCCGACAGCGGCACGTCAGCGAGGCGTTCCAGGGCGGGCGCGGCGTCGACCAGTGCGGCCAGCCGACGAGCTTGCGCGATGTTGCCCGCGATGGACGCCCGGAAGGCGTCCAGGCCGTGGTAGCGCATGGAGAGCCACAGCTTCAGGGCCCTCACCCGTCGAGAGAGCTCGACAGTCTCCTCGAAGAAGACCTGGCCCTCCACCGGGTCATCGGTCAGAGCAGCGGCGTAGTCGTCGGTGAGCGAGAACGTACGCCGTGCGGCTGCGGGGTCTCGGTAGAGCAGCACGCTGCAGTCCAGTGGCTGGTAGAGCCACTTGTGGGCGTCGAGGGACAACGAGTCCACGTCACCGAGGCCGTGGAACAGCTCCGGCTCGACCATGGCCGCGGGGGCGCCGTACGCGCCGTCGACGTGGACCCAGACGTCGTTGGCGTGGGCGATCTCGACGATCTCCGCGATCGGGTCGATCGATCCGGTGACGATGGTGCCGGCGCTGGCGACCACGGCCATCGGCACGCGACCGGCGGCGCGGTCCTCCGCGATGGCGTGACGCAGCGCCGTGAGGTCCAGGCGCAGGTCGGCGTCGCTGGGCAGCATGCGGAGGTTGTTGCGGCCTAGGCCGAGGAGCCCGACGGCCTTGCCGATGGACATGTGGACGTCGCGCGACGCGTAGACGACGCCGCCGGCAACCCCGCCCTCGTTGGCAGGCACCTTCGCCTCGCGAGCCATGGCCAGGCCCATCAGGTTGGCCAGCGATCCCCCGCTGGTCAGCGTGCCGGAGAAGCCGGGACAGCCGAGTGCGTCGGCCAGCCACCCGACCACCGTCCGCTCGATCACCGTGGTTGCCGGGCCGGAGCGCCACGCCGTCGCGTTCTGGTTGATGACGGAAGCGAAGAAGTCGCCCAGCGCGCCGACCGGTTCGCCGGAGCCCATCACGTAGCCGAAGAAGCGACCGTTGCCCGCRCGACTGTGGAGCGCCACCTCGGCCAGCGCGTCCAGCGCGGCCGGTCCCATGCCGCGCTCGGGAACGGGGCCGGCGAACAGGTCGAGGCTCTCGCGCCCCGAGATCGAGGGTCGTACCGCCGACGAGTCGAGCCGTCGCAGATGTGCCGCGGCCTCCTCGCTCACGCGGGTGGCGAGGGCCGCGAAGTCGTGGTGGGAGAGGTCCAACGGTGCCGGTGACATGCGCGCAGTCTGCCCGCGCCCCCGTCGACCCGCCAGGTGGAAGCCGGGGTTGGACCGGGGCTGATCCGGATGGCCGTCCGGAGCCACGCGGAGCAGGCTGGACCCACCAACCGACAACCGAAGGATCACCATGGACGACGTCCGCTCCGCCCTCGCCCACCAGGGCCTCATCCGCTCTCGGGACTCGCGCATCCTGGGCGGGGTCTGTTCCGGTGTCGGGCGCCGCTTCGGCCTGACCCCGTGGACCGCCCGACTGCTGTTCGTGCTGCTGCTGATGGTCGTCCCCGGCAGCCAGCTGCTCCTCTACCCGGTGCTCTGGGTCCTGATGCCGGTCGAGGACAGCACGACCTACCCGGTACCGGTCACGTCTCAGCCGTCCGTCTGACACCCGCGGTATGCAGTGCGCTGACGAACGTAGCCACTCAGCGCGGGCACTGGTCGGCAAGGTTCCGGCAACACCGTGGACCGGGAACACGCACCTTGCCTGGATCGGCACCATGACCCCACCTCTGGTCCGCGCAAAGGGCGAACGAGTCCGCTGACCAGTGACTCACGTGACCAGATCCCAGCCCGCTCGCACGCTCCGGGGTGCTCCAGCACGGCTCGATCATCCGTGTTGAGTCCGACCTCCGGCCGGAGCAGCACGAAGGCCCCCGACCCGCATCTCTGCAGGTCAGGGGCCCTCGGTGGAGCCGCCTGTCAGAATCGAACTGACGACCTAATCATTACGAGTGATTCGCTCTACCGACTGAGCTAAGGCGGCGCGCTGCCCGGCTGAGGTGAGACCGGCCGGGCAACTGGAGCAGGATACCGGTCGGTCCCGCGCCGGTCGAAATCAGGCCGCGGATTCCCGCGCCCCCGCCCGGAGCTCGGCCGGCCGCTCCCGGAGATCCGGTCGTCCATCACCATCGCGACCAGCGGGCGGTCCTGCGGGCAGGTGACGCCCGGGACGCACAGCGAGCAGGCGACGCCGGGGCGAACGGGGCACTGCGGGACGTTCCTCGTCATGCCGCCCTCGCTACGAGCGGCGACCGGTCGGGCGCAGGGTCCACGGTCCCGACGTCGACGTGTCCCGCGCCACGGCGACTCCCACCCCAGGGGGGTGCCGTCGTCCCCTGCCGTTGGGCAGTATCGATGCATGCACGTGCTYCCCACTCCCCGCGGACCCGTGAGCGAGGCGATCGTCGCCACCCTCGCCGGGCCGTTCGTCGAGCAGCTCCCCGACATCGACGCCCCGACCGGCGTGGACACCGCGGACGACACGCTCGCGCTGTGGACGCTGCACGAGCTCTCCTACCGTGGGTTCACCGCGGTCGACGAGCGCTGGGAGTGGCACCCCGTCCTCGCACCCGTGCGCTGGCGCCTCGAGGGCGACCTGGAGGCCCGGCTGCGCAAGCGGATGCCCGTCGTCGAGCGCACCGGCGACCTCGTCGCCGACCTCACCCGCCTCATCGCCGCCGACGACGGTCCGTCGCTGGCGCGGCACCTGCAGCGGCACGGCTCCCAGGAGCAAGCGCTCGACCTCCTGCGCCAGCGGTCGATCTACCACCTGAAGGAGGCCGATCCCACCAGCTGGGTGGTCCCGCGGCTGCCGGGCGGGCGCGCCAAGGCGGCGCTGGTGGAGATCCAGTACGACGAGTACGGCGCCGGCGACCCGCAGCGGCTGCACCACGAACTCTTCGCCCGTGGGCTGGAGGCGTGCGGTCTCGACAGCACGCCCAACGCCTACATCGACGACGCCATCACCGAGGTGCTCGAGCAGAACAACGTGACCTCGATGTTCGGCATGCACCGCCGGCTGCGCGGGGCGGCCCTGGGCCACTTCGCCGCCTTCGAGGCGACCAGCTCGCTGCCGTCGCGCCAGCTCGTGCAGGGCTTCGACCGCCTCGGCCTGCCGGCCGAGGTCCAGGCCTACTACGACGAGCACGTCGAGGCCGACGCGGTGCACGAGCAGGTCGCGCTGCGCGACATCTGCGGCGGCCTGGTCGAGCGTGAGCCGGACCTCGCTGAGGACGTGCTCCTCGGCGCCTGGACCTGCCTGGACCTCGAGGCCCGCACCGCCGGCGCGATGCTCACCCGGTGGGACGTCGCGTGAGCGCGCCGGAGCGGGAGACGCGCGCCGACATCGTGCTGTGCCCCGACGGCCCGATGCTGGTCCGCGGCGACGCCGTCATCGAGGACGCGGAGGGCAACCGACACGCCACCACACGGCCCATCAGCGCCGTGTGCCGGTGCGGCCGCACGTCGCGCGCGCCGTGGTGCGACGGCACCCACAAGCTGTTCACCGAGTCCCGCGACCGCTGACCCGGCCCGCTGACCGGCCGCCGTTCAGGTGCGGCGGTAGTGCACCACCAGCCCGCGCTCGCCGTGGCGTCGCGCCACCTCGGTGAAGCGGTCGTCGACGAGCGCCTCGGCCTGCGCGTCGGTGCCGAGCTGGAGCAGCAGCGACCCGCCGGCGTCCAGGGCCGCGGCGGCCGTGGCCAGGCAGGCACGCGCGACGTCGAGCCCGTCGTCGCCGCCGTCGATGGCCAGGACCGGGTCCTCCGGGAAGCGGCCGACGTCCGCGCGCGGCACCCACGGCGGGTCCGCGACGACCAGGACGAACCGCTCGCCTGCCCCCACCGCCTCCTCCAGGCGGCCCTGCCGCACCTCGACCCGGTCGCCCAGCCCGTTGGCGGCGGCGTTGTCCCGCGCCCAGCGGCAGGCGTCCGGGTTGGCGTCGATGGCCACCAGGCGCCGGTCGTTGCCCACCAATGACATCAGCCCGATGTGTCCGGAACCGGTGCACAGCTCCAGCACCGGGCCCGGCCCGGCGTCGGCGAGCAGCTCCTGCGCCCATTCCGACTGCAGCAGCACCCAGGGCCGCGGCTCCAGCACCCGGTCGTCGTACCCGATCGTCAGCGAGCCGAAGGTCATCGAGGAGGCCATGCGAGAAGTATCGGCTCAGCAGTCCGTCGGGTCCGCGGGCACCTCACCCTCGAGGAGGTAGGCCTCGATGGTGTCGTCAACGCACTCGTTGCCGGAGTTGTACGCCGTGTGGCCGTCGCCGTCCCGACGCAGCAGGACGCCGGAGTCGAGCTGGGCGGCGAGCGCCTCGGCCCACTTCAGCGGCGTCGCCGGGTCGCGCGTCGTACCGGTGACCAGGATCGGGGCGGCGCCCTCGCCGCGAATGTCGAGCGGCTTCTCGGTCGAGCGGAGCGGGAAGCCGCGGCACGTGGTGAGGGACCAGGCGAAGATCCGCCCGAAGGTGGGCGAGGCCTCCTCGTAGGCCGGGTAGGACGCGCGCACCGAGTCGAACGGCACCGAGGACGGGTCGTCGAGACAGTTGATCGTCACGTTGGCCTCGGTGCTGTTGTCGCTGTAGTCGTCCTCGCCGCGGGATGAGTAGAGGTCGGCCAGCTCCAGCAGCGCCTGGCCGTTGCCGTCGAGGGCGCTGCCCAGGGCCGCGCTCAGGATGAACCAGTAGTCGCGGTTGTAGAGCGGCGCCACGATCCCGTAGAACGCGTTGCCGATCGCCAGGTCGCGCTCGCTGCTGGTGGGCAGCGGCGACTCCTCGATGTCGGCCAGCAGCCCGTCGATCGTCGCCAGCCCCTCGTCCACGGTGTCGCCGAGGAAGCACGACTCGGTGGTGTCGATGCAGTTCTGCACGTAGGCCCGCAGCGCGGTCTCGAAGCCCGCGGCCTGCTCGAGCCCCAGCTGCCGGTTGTCGAGCGACACGTCGACCGCGCCGTCGAGCACGAACCGTCCGACCCGCTCGGCGAAGAGCTCGGCGTACGTGGCGCCCAGCTTGGTGCCGTAGGACGCCCCCAGGTAGGTGAGCGTGGACTCCCCCAGTGYGGCGCGCAGCACGTCCATGTCGCGGGCGGCCTCAATGGTCGACACGTGCTGTGCGACCTCGCCCGAGGCGGCGCAGCCGGCACCGAAGGCGCGGACGTCGGCGGCGTAGGTCTGCTCCTCGGCCGCGTCGTCCGGGTCCGGGTCGCCGGCGATGTAGGCGTCGAGCTCGTCGTCGCTCAGGCAGTCGACCGGGCTCGAGTCGCCGGTCCCCCGCGGGTCGAAGCCGACGATGTCGAAGGCCCGCAGCAGCGGCTCGCGCAGGACCTGGCCCGCGGCAGCGGCGTAGTCGGTGCCGGGAGCCCCCGGGCCGCCTGGGTTGACCACCAGCGAGCCCTGGGCCCGGTCGACCGCCGGCACCCGCAGCAGCGCGAGGTCGAGGGTGTCGCCCCCGGGCTCCCGGTAGTCGACGGGCACCTCGAGCGTGGCGCACTCGCGGTCGCCCTCGCACGAGGACCAGTCGATCTCCTGGTCGTAGTAGGTCTGCAGCGCGGCGGACGGTGCCTGGCGCGCGTCGGCGTCGTCGCGCACCGACGGCGCCCGCTGCGACGACCCATCCGGACCCGAGGAGCTCGAGTCCGCGAAGGAGCTCCAGATGACGACGACGCCCGTGCCGACGGCGAGGAGCACCAACGCCACGACCAGCACCACTGCCACGAACTTCTTCATCGGCCTGCCCCCGTCGGCAGCCTGAGCGCCACCATCATCGACTCGAGTGCCAGCTGCGGAGGCACGTTGAACTCCAGCATCTGCTCACGTGCGGTGAAGATCGCGTCGATCATCACCAGCAGCTGCTCGGGGGTCGCCACCCGCGCCAGCTGGGCGACGTCGGCCCGGATCTCCTCGTTGACCAGGTCGCCGGGAGCGCCGACCGACACCGCGATCGCGTCGCGGTAGACCGACACGAGGTCCATCAGCGCCCGGTCGACCACGTCCAGCACACGCCGCTTGGCCCGGGTCTTCTGGCCCTTCTCGAGGGCGTTGAGGGCGGGGGCGTACTCGCGCGGCCGGCGCCCGCGAGCCTCCACGCCGTACGCCGTGTCCAGGTCGGCCTTCTCACGCGCGTCCAGGTCGGTGGTCTGCACCTCGGCCTCGACCTTGCTGACCTCGTGGACGTTGGTGGCCGCCGTCATGCAGGCCCCCAGCGTGGTGAGGCGAGCCGGGAGCGAGACGACCTCGCGGCGGCGGCGGCGCGTCTCCTCGTCGCGGGCCAGGGCCCGGGCGCGACCGATGTGACCCTGGCTGGCCCGCGCGGCGTGGGCGGCGAGCTCCTCGCCCACCCCGACCGAGCGCACGAGGAAGGCGGCCACGTCGACGGCCGTCGGCGTCGTGAGCGTGACCAGCCGGCACCGGGACCGGATGGTCGGCAGGACGTCCTCGGTCGTCGGCGCACAGAGCAGCCACACGGTCCGCGCCGTCGGCTCCTCGATCGCCTTGAGCAGCGCGTTGCAGGCCTGGTCGGTCAACCGGTCGGAGTCCTCGACGATCATCACCTGCCAGCGGTCGCCGGCCGGGGCCAGCGCGCTGCTGCGCACCAGGTCCCGCACCTCGTCGACGCCGATCGACAGCTTCTCGGTGCGGACCACCTTGACGTCCGCGTGGCTGCCGGCGAGAACCGTGCGGCACGACTTGCAGGTGCCGCAGCCGGTGCCGGTCTCACACTGGAGCGCGGCCGCGAAGGCGACCGCGGCGTTGGAACGGCCCGACCCGGGCGGGCCGGTGAAGAGCCACGCGTGGGTCATGCCGTCGCCGCCGGCGGCCCGGCTCAGCGACTCGATGACCGGACGCTGGCCGACGAGGTCGTCCCACACGGTCACCGGAGCAGTTCCCCGACCCGGGCGCGGATGACGGCGGCGATCTCCTCGATCGGGGCGCGGGCGTCCAGCACGACGTAGTGGTCGGGATCGGCGGCCGCGAGGTCGAGAAATCCCTGCCGCACGCGCTGGTGGAACTCCACCGACTCGCCCTCGATGCGGTCCCGCTCGGTGAAGCGACCCAGGCCCGCCTCCGGCGCCAGGTCGAGCACGACGGTCAGGTGCGGTCGCAGGTCGCCCGTGGCCCAGCGGTTGACCCGCTCCACGTCGGCGACCAGGAGGTCGCGGCCGGCACCCTGGTAGGCGAGCGAGGAGTCGACGTACCGGTCGGTGATGACCACCTCGCCGCGAGCGAGGGCCGGGAGCACGACGGTGTCGACGTGCTCGGCCTTGTCCGCGGCATAGAGCAACGCCTCGGTGCGGTGCGAGAGCTCACCCGTCTCGGGGCTGAGGACGATCCGGCGCAGCGCCTGGCCGACCTCGGTGTCGCCGGGCTCGAAGGTGAGCAGCACCGTGTGGCCGCGCTCCTCGAGCCAGGTGCTCAGCAGTCGCGACTGGGTCGACTTGCCCGCACCCTCGCCGCCCTCGAAGCACACGAAGACGCCCCTGTCGGCATAGACGCGTCTGCTCACGCGCACACCCTACGGGCGGGCACCGACTGCGGTGGCCTCGTCGTGCTGCGCCGACTGCTGCGCGACCCGCTGCGCCGGGGCGCCGCCTGCCCTAGGCTTCGACTCCGGGTGAGCACGAGGGGAACCCATGTCGATCGACACGACCGCACCGACATCCGCGTCCGAGCGTCCCGCGCCGACGTACGACGGGTGGCTGCGGCGCGACCGGGTGGCCGCCTGGGTCCTGCTGGTGGCCTGGGTCGCCCTGCTGGTCTCCGCGGTCGTCCTGGGCGAGCGCGGCTCCAGCCTCGGACACCTCGAGGGTCAGGTGGCCTCGGGCGACGTCCGCGACGTGGAGGTCGTCGGCGAGCAGCTGACGTCGGGCTTCATCGGCTACTCCGGCGTGCAGGTGCGGTGGCGCGAGGGAGGGATCCTCCACACCGCGTYGCTGACTCAGGCCAGCAACGAGGGCCAGGCGGCCAAGGCCCGCCGGGCCAACGGAGCACCGGTCATCATCGGCAGCGTCGAGGACCACCTGCGCCGCCTCGACCCCGACGTCTCGGTCACCTCCGGCGAGTACCGCTCGTCGTCGTTCCACCTCGGGGGCCTCTCGGCACCCGGCTGGGTCGGACTCGGCTACCTCGCGGTGCTCCTCGGCACACTCGCGCTCACCACCGGACCGCGCCCGTGGCGGGCCACCCGCTGGGCGTGGGCCTGGCTGGTGCTGCTCGTGCCGCCGTACGGCGTCGCCGCCTACCTGCTGCTCGGCGGCCCCACCGGGCTGCTGCCACCTCGCGATCGGCGGCGGGTGTGGCTCACCGGGGGCTGGGCGTTCCTCCTCGCCCTGCTCCTCGGCGGGGGCTCCGCCGCGTCCTGAGACGCCTCAGGACTTCTCGGCCGCGGCCTTCGTCGTCTTCTTGACCGTCGCCTTCTTCGCGGTCGCCTTCTTCGCGGTCGTCTTCTTGGCGGTGGTCTTCTTGGCCGTGGTCTTCTTCGCGGTGGCCTTCTTCGCCCCCGTCTTCTTGGCCGGACCCTTGTCGCGCCGCTCCTGGAGCAGCTCGGCGGCCCGCTCGAGGGTCAGCGACTCGACGGTGTCGTCCTTGCGCAGGGTGGCGTTGTACTCCCCGTCGGTGACGTACTCACCGAAGCGACCCGCCTTGACGACCACCGGCTGCCCGGAGACCGGGTCGTTGCCGAGCTCCTTGAGCGGCGCGGTCGCCGCGCCCCGGCCGCGCTGCTTGGGTTGTGCGTAGATCGCCAGCGCCTGGTCCAGCGTGATGTCGAAGATCTGGTCCTCGCTGGTCAGTGACCGCGAGTCGGTGCCGCGCTTGAGGTAGGGGCCGTAGCGGCCGTTCTGTGCGGTGATCTCCTCGCCGTCCTCGCCGGCACCGACGACGCGCGGCAGGGCGAGGAGCTTGACGGCCTCCTCCAGCGACACGGTGTCCAGGGTCATCGACTTGAAGAGCGAGCCGGTGCGCGGCTTGGCCGACTTCGGCGCGTCCTCGGGCAGCTGCTCGGTGACGTAGGGGCCGAAGCGGCCGTTCTTGGCGACGACGACCAGGCCGGTCTCGGGGTGGTCGCCGAGCACCTGCTCCTCGCCGGCCGGGTTGGCCAGCAGCTCCTTGGCCTTGGCGACCGTGAGCTCGTCGGGCGGCAGGTCGTCGGGCACGTTGGCCCGCACCGTGGCGCCGTCCCCCTCCTCCTCCGGTCCGGGGGCCTCGACGTACGGGCCGTAGCGGCCGACCCGCAGCACGATGCCCGAGTCCTCGCCGATCGGGAACGTCGCGAGCTCCTTGGCGTCGATGTCGCCGAGCTCGTTGACCAGCGTCTTGAGGCCCTCGACGTCGCCGGAGCCGTAGTAGAACTCGCCCAGCTCGGTCTTGCGGTCGCGGCGTCCGCCGGCGATGTCGTCGAGCACGTCCTCCATGAGCGCGGTGAACTCGTAGGAGATCTGCCGCGGGAAGTGCTCCTCCAGGAGTCGCACCACCGAGAACGCGAGCCAGGCCGGCACCAGTGCCGAGCCCTTCTTGTAGACGTAGCCGCGGTTGACGATGGTGCCCATGATCGAGGCGTACGTCGACGGGCGCCCGATCTCGCGCTCCTCGAGCTCCTTGATCAAGGTGGGCTCGGTGTAGCGCGCCGGGGGCTTGGTCTCGTGGCCGGCCGCGGACACCGAGGCCGCCGAGATGGCCTCACCCTGCTCCAGGTTGGGCAGGCGGGTCTCCTGGTCGTCGCGCGCCGACGCGGCGTCATCGGTGCCCTCGACGTACGCCTTGAGGAAGCCGTGGAAGGTGATGACACGACCGCTGGCGCCGAAGACGACGTCCTCGCCGGTCGCCGCGGCGCCGCCGATGCGGATCGAGACGGTGTGGCCGGTGGCGTCCTTCATCTGGGAGGCGACGGTGCGCATCCAGATGAGCTCGTAGAGCCGGAACTGGTCACCGGTGAGGCCGGTCTGCGCCGGCGTGCGGAACGAGTCGCCGGCGGGCCGGATCGCCTCGTGCGCCTCCTGCGCGTTCTTGACCTTGGAGGCGTAGGTCCGGGGGGCGTCGGGGACGTACTCGGCGCCGTACAGCTCGCGGACCTGGTCGCGTGCGGCACCGACCGCGGCGCTGGACAGCGTCGTGGAGTCGGTACGCATGTAGGTGATGTAGCCGCCCTCGTAGAGCCGCTGCGCGACCGACATGGTCACGCTCGAGCTCATCCCGAGCTTGCGGCCGGCCTCCTGCTGGAGGGTGGTGGTGCGGAACGGGGCGTACGGCGAGCGCCGGTAGGGCTTCGACTCGACCGAGCGGACCTCGTACGTCGTGTCCTCCAGCGCCGCTGCCAGCGCCTCGGCGCGGGTGCGGTCGAGGTGCACGATGTCGGACTTCTTCAGCTGGCCGTCGGGACCGAAGTCGGAGCCGCGGGCCACGCGGGCGCCGTCGACCGAGTGCAGCTTGGCCGGGAACATCCGCTGCTCGTGCGAGCTGCCGGCGTCGAAGGTGCCTTCGAGGTCCCAGTAGGACGCGACCTTGAAGCGCATCCGCTCCCGCTCGCGGTCGACCACCAGGCGTGTCGCCACCGACTGGACGCGACCGGCGGAGAGGCCGGACATGACCTTCTTCCACAGCACCGGGCTGACCTCGTAGCCGTAGAGGCGGTCGAGGATGCGGCGCGTCTCCTGCGCCTCGACGAGGTGCATGTCGAGCTCGCGCGGGCTCTCGGCGGCGGCCAGGATCGCCGGCTTGGTGATCTCGTGGAAGACCATCCGCTTGACCGGGATGCCCTTCGGGTCGAGCTCGTCGAGCAGGTGCCACGCGATGGCCTCGCCCTCGCGGTCCTCATCGGTGGCGAGGAAGAGCTCGTCGGCGTCCTTGAGGAGCTTCTTGAGCTTGGAGATGTGGCTCTTCTTGTCGCGCGGCACGACGTAGTAGGGCTCGAAGTCGTGGTCGACGTCCACGGCGAGACGACCCCACGGCTTGTCCTTGATCTTGGCCGGGGTGTCCGCCGCGTTGTTCGGCAGGTCCCGGATGTGACCGATGGACGACTCGACGACATACCCGCTGCCGAGGTAGCCGCCGATCATCTGCGCCTTCTTGGGCGACTCGACGATGACGAGCTTGTGTGCCACGTGATTCCTGCTTCCTGATTCGGTGATGCGCCGCAACCGTAGCGCTCCGGAGTGACAACACCAGTCGGCGCGACCACCGGTGGGCCGCTGGCGGGCCGACGGAAGGCCACCGGGGGGTCCCCGGAAAGGCCCCCGGAGCAAGGCACGGGCCCCACGCCGACAGACGTGGGGCCCGCTCCAGGGGGGTGGGTCGGTCAGAAGTCGAGACCCTGCAGGTAGCGGAAGCCGGCCGAGGCCGTCGCCACCGGAGCGAAGTCCGGGGTGTCGTTCTCGACGATGTACTCCTCGACCTGGTGCTTCTTGAAGATGGCCGAGAAGTCGATGACCCCCAGGCCCAGGTCGGCCATGTCGCCGGGCTGCTGGTTGTAGAGCGCGGTGGCGTCCGACCCGTGCCGGTCCTTCACGTGGTACTGCCGCACGTGGAGCGGCGCGGTGCGGACGACCTCGTTGGCGAAGGCCAGCGGGTCGGTCTCGCCCCGGTTGACCCCGGCCGTGTAGGCCCAGTAGAGGTCGACCTCGAGGTGCACGAGCGTGGGATCGAGCTCGGACATGAGCACCTCCCACGGCGTCAGGCCGCCGCCGAGGTCGATCGTGAACTCGTGCGCGTGGTTGTGGTAGCCGTAGCGCAGGCCACGACGCCTCGCCGCCACCGCCTCGGTGTTCATCTGCTCCGCCCAGAGCTGCCAGTCGGCCTTGCTGGTCGAGTTGAGGTAGGGCACGTTGACGTACTTCTGCCCGAAGGTGTTGGCGTCGTCGAGCTTCTTGTTGAGTGCTGCGGCGTCGGGGGCGATGCCGTCGTGACTGGAGCTCGCCCAGATGCCACGCTCGTCGAGCAGCGCCTTGAGCTGTGCGGCGCTGTAGGAGTAGAGCCCCGCCCGCTCGACACGCTCGTAGCCGAACGCGGCCAGCTGGTCGAGGACCAGCTTGATCTGGGTGTCCTCAGTCAGCGCGGCCCGCAGCGTGTAGAGCTGGATGCTGATGCGGTCCGTGGGGACCTCGCGCTTGCGGCCGTGACCGTGGCCCTTGTCGTCGTGGCCCTTGTCGTCGTGGCGCTTGCCCGACGCTGTCGCCGGGGCCGCGCCGCCCGGGCCGACGCCCAGGGCGGCGGCGCCGGCCGCACCCGCGATGGCGCCGCGGATCACGGTGCGCCTGCTGGCGCCCTTCTTCTCCATCGACTCGCGCAGGGCGCGGTCTCCGTCATGTCCGAAACACATCATTGCCTCTCTCCGAGCGTCCGAGGACGCCACGTCTCCGTGGTGGGGGCGGACGGTCGTGGTGTCGCGCGCACTCGACTCCCTGACGATCCGGCGTTCGTCGAGGTGGCCTCCCCGTCCCGGGCAATCAGCGTCCGGACTCGAAACTAGGAGAGCGGTCGCCATCACGTCAACGATCAGGCAACTTCTGCATGAAATTCGTCAAAAGGTCAGCGATCCCGCGACAGGAAGCCCTCCGCGACCAGCTCGTCGGCCGCGGTGAGCACCTCGCGGCGTACGTCGTCCACGTCGCGCCCGAGGATCTGCGCGAGGGCTCCCACGATCTGGCCGACCGAGAGGTCGCCGTCGCAGGCGCCCACGAAGGCCGCCTCGAGGGTGTCGACCCGACGGGCGCGACGCAGCCCCCGCTGCTGGCGCAGCACGATGGTGGAGGGGTCCTCGGCGCCGGGACTCCCCTGGGTCTCCTGCAGCAGGTCGGCCCGGGCGACGAGGTAGTCGTCGTCGGCGACCGTCGCACCCACCGCGGCACCCCAGGCGGCGATGGCGGGGCCGACGGGCTGCTCGACCTCGTAGGGCCAGTCGAGGAGTTCGTGCCGTCCGGCGCCGGTGCGCCGCAGGTTGAGCCAGCCGAAGCCGACCCCCTCGATGCCCTGCTCGTCGAACCACGACAGCCACGTGTCGTAGCGGCGGACGTAGTCGTCGCTTCCGTGCAGTCCGGCGTCCTTGAGCCACAGCTCGACGTACTCGCTTGGGTCGACGACCTCCCGCTGCACGACCAGGGCGTCGCAGTCGTCGTCCAGCCACGTGGCCAGCCGCTCGTCCCACGCGCGGCCGCGCTCGATGACCCAGTTGCCCAGGACCTGGCACCAGCCGCCCTCGGCGAGCAGCTGGGGGGCCTGGCGCACGATGTCCTCGACCACCCGGTCGCCCGGGAGGCCGGAGTCGCGGTAGACGAGCCGCTCCCCCGTGGCCGGGGAGATCACGAACGGCGGGTTGGTCGCGATCAGGTCGAAGCGCTCACCGCGGACCGGCTCGAAGAACGACCCCTCGCGCACGTCGACGTCGACCTCGTTGAGCGCCGCGTTGACCCGGGTCATCCACAGCGCCCGGGCGTTGACGTCGGTCGCGACCACCTGGCCGGCGTGGGCCGCGAGGTGCAGCGCCTGGACCCCGCAGCCGGTGCCGAGGTCGAGGGCCCGGCCGACGGGCTCGCGGACGGTCAGCTGGGCCAGGCTCGTCGAGGCGCTGGAGATGCCGAGCACGTGGTCGCTGCCGACCCGGTTGGGTGCGCCGTCGAGGCCAGGCGTGAGGTCGGAGACGATCCAGAGGTCCTCCTCGTCGGTGCGGTAGGGCCGGCAGTCGAGGCGGGCGGCCACCTCCCCCACGCTCTGCTCGAGCAGACCGGCGTTGCAGAGCTGGTCCACCAGGCCGGGCAGGGCGGCCTCGGCCGCCTCGTGCGACACCGGCGACTGCAGGAGGAACAGGCGCGTGAGGGTGGCCAGCGGGCCGCCGCCGGTCGTGTGCCGCATGCCCGGTGTCGTCTCGTTGCGGCTCAACGCCCGGTGGGCGGACTCGCCCACGAGGTCGGCGACGCCGTCGTAGGTGAAGTCCGCGGCGACGAGGGCGTCGCGCAGGGGGCGGGTGAATTCGAGGCTCATGCGCTCGCACCCCTCTCGTGGTAGCCGGTCGTGGGTTCGCCCGAGCGCCACTCGTCGAGGGCGCCCCGGTAGATGCCGTGGCGCAGCTCGAGCTCGTACCCGTCGTACTGGGGCACACCCATGTCGCGGGCCACGGCCAGCTCGGCCTCGACGTCGTACGGGACACGGGCGAAGGACACCGACCACGGGGCCGGCTCCTGGCTGTCGAGCTCGCCCTCGAGGATGCAGTACATCGGCGTCGGGTCGCCCATGCAGTTGCCGACGCTCCCGGTGTTGAAGCTGGTGCGTCCCTCGAGCTGGCACTCGTAGAGCGGGTCGTGCGTGTCGGCGTACCCCACCAGGTCGGGCAGCGGTCCGTCGCCGGTGGCCGCGGTGTTGTCGAAGAGACCCTCGAACTCCGCTTGCGTGCGGACGTAGCGCACCCGGCGGTGCACGGTCTCCTCGCTCGCGTGGAAGAGCCRCACCCGCCGACCGCTCAGCCAGAAGTCGTGGTTGAACGGCAGGCTGCGCAACCACTCCCCCTGACCCGGACCGAGCTGCGCGAGCCAGAAGCGGAGCGCGTCGTTGTCGACCTCGCGATCCGGGTCGGGCAGGAAGTCGTCCCAGTTGCCGAGCAGGTTGACCTCGCAGCGCTCGCGGCACAGGTCGACCACCTCGCGGCCCCGGGGGCCCTTGCCGACGTAGTCACCGAGGTTGAAGATCCGCGAGATCCCGCGGCGGTCGATGTCCGCGAGCACGGCCTCGAGAGCGGTGAGGTTGCCGTGGACGTCCGAGACGAGGGCGATGCGCTCCATGGCCGCCATCCTTCCAGCCGCGGTCGTGCCGGCCGCACGTCGCCGCCGACTGGGCGGACGGGCCGGGCATGCCGCTGGCCCGCCGCGGTGCGCGACGGGCCAGCGGCAGGGGTGCTGCGATCAGGTGGTGGCGTGCGGCGTGATCGACGTGCTGCCGGTGTTGTCGCCGTCGTCGCTGATGGCGACGCCGCGCCGCTTGGACACGTAGACCGAGCCGGCGATGATCGCCACCGCCGCGAGGGCGATGAGGATCCGGAGCACGTCGTTCTGGTCCTTGCCGACGCTCAGGGAGACGACCGCGCTCGCGATGAGCAGCGAGACCAGGTTCATCACCTTGATGAGCGGGTTGATGGCCGGACCCGCGGTGTCCTTGAACGGGTCGCCGACGGTGTCGCCGATGATCGTCGCCTCGTGGGCGGACGAGCCCTTCCCGCCGTGGTGGCCGTCCTCGACCAGCTTCTTGGCGTTGTCCCAGGCGCCACCCGCGTTGGCGAGGAAGACCGCCATCAGGGTGCCGGTGCCGATCGCGCCGGCCAGGAATCCCGCCAGCGCGGTCACGCCGAGGCCGAAGCCGACGGCGATGGGGGCCAGCACGGCCAGGATGCCGGGCGTCACCAGCTCGCGCAGCGAGTCCTTGGTGACGATGTCGACGACCTTGCCGTACTCCGGGCGACCGGTGCCCTCCATGATCCCGGGGATCTCGCGGAACTGGCGACGCACCTCGAAGACCACGGCGCCCGCGGCCCGGGCGACGGCGTTGATGGCCAGGCCCGAGAAGAGGAAGACGACGGAGCCGCCGAGGAGGATGCCGACCAGGACGGCGGGGTTGAAGACGTCGAACTGGAGGAACTCGTCCTGCGCCGGCTGGGCGTCGACCAGCGACTCGAACACCGAGGTGGCGTAGGAGCCGAAGAGCGCGGTCGCGGCGAGCACCGCGGTCGCGATCGCGATGCCCTTGGTGATCGCCTTGGTGGTGTTGCCGACGGCGTCGAGCTCGGTGAGGATCTGGGCCCCCTCCTCGCTCACGTCCCCGGACATCTCGGCGATGCCCTGGGCGTTGTCGGAGACCGGGCCGAAGGTGTCCATGGCGACGATGACGCCGACGGTCGTCAGCAGGCCACAGCCGGCCAGGGCCACCGCGAACAGCGAGACCGTGAGGGCCGCGCCGCCGAGGAGGTACGCCGAGAACACCGCCGCGCCGATGACGAGCGTGGTGTAGACCGCCGACTCGAAGCCGACCGAGAGACCGGACAGGATGACGGTCGCCGCACCCGTGAGGGAGGTCTTGCCGACGTCCTTGACCGGGCGGTACTCGGTGCCCGTGTAGTAGCCGGTGAGCGCCAGGATGCCCGCGGACATGACGATGCCGATCACCACGGCGGCCGACGCGATGAATCGGGGGTCGCCCTCGGCCGCGACCAGGTTGTCGGCGATGTTGGTGAACTCCGAGAAGCTGCTCGGCAGGTAGACGTAGGACAGCACCACGCTGGCCACCGCGGCGATGCCCGAGGAGATGTAGAACGAGCGGTTGATCGTCGTGAGGCCGTTCTCGCTCGCCTTGGGCCGGGTGAGGTAGACCCCCGCGACCGCGGTGAGGGCACCGATGGCCGGGATGAGCAGCGGGAAGACCAGTCCCTTGTCGCCGAAGGCCTGCGACCCGAGGATCAGCGCGGCGACGAGCGTCACGGCGTACGACTCGAAGAGGTCGGCGGCCATGCCGGCGCAGTCGCCCACGTTGTCGCCCACGTTGTCGGCGATGGTGGCGGCGTTGCGCGGGTCGTCCTCGGGGATGTTCTGCTCGACCTTGCCCACCAGGTCGGCACCGACGTCGGCGGCCTTGGTGAAGATGCCGCCGCCCACCCGCATGAACATGGCGAGGAGGGCCGCACCGAAGCCGAATCCCTCGAGCACGTCAGGGGCCGAGTCCTGGAAGAAGAGCACGACCAGGCTGGCGCCGAGGAGGCCGAGGCCGACGGTGAGCATCCCGACCATGGCGCCGGTCCGCAGGCCGATGGTCATGGCGGGCTCGCGCCCGGTGGTCTCGGCCGCGGCGGCGACGCGGAGGTTGGCGCGCACGGCGAGGTTCATGCCGAGGTAGCCCACCGACGCGGAGAAGCCGGCGCCGATGAGGAAGAACACGGAGCGGAAGATCCGCACCGTCGTGTCGTCGGCCGGGAGCACGAGGAGCGCGAAGAACGCGATCGCCGCGAAGATGGCCAGTGTGCGGAACTGCCGGGCGAGGTAGGCGTTGGCGCCTTCCTGCACGGCCGTGGCGATGGTCTTCATGTTGTCGGTGCCTTCACCGGCGGCCAACACCTGCTGGCGGAACATCGCAGCCATCGCGAGCGCGGCGAGCGCGATCACGGCGACGACGACGACCAGCACGAGATTGCCGCCAGTGAGCTCCGGCGTCACGACGACTGGGTGGATCCCCGTCATGTGCGTCCTCCTGGCAGTGGTCCAAGTGTGTGAACGCGCGGGAGTCTACGCAGATGTGTCCCAGATCACGCGCGACACGTGACGCGCAACACACACCGACACACGCGCGCCCCGCGGCGGGGGTGGCAGGAGCAGCGGTCGGGCTCGGGTCAGCTGGTGGCGACGGAGGGGTCGGCGGAGTCGTGGATCACGAACACCTTCGCCAGACCGGTGATGCGGAAGATCTTGAGCAGCCGCTCCTGGCTGCAGATGAGCTCGAGCGACCCGTCGTGGGCGCGGACCTTCTTGAGGCCGCCGACGAGCACCCCGAGACCCGTGGAGTCCAGGAACTCGACGGCCTCGAGGTCGATGACGATGTTGTACGAGCCGGCGCCGACGAGCTCGGTGATCTGGTCGCGCAGCTTGGGCGCTGTGTAGACGTCGATCTCGCCGCCCACCGCGACGACGGCACGGCCGTCCACCTCGCGGGTCGCAAGGGTGAGGTCCACGACTGCTCCAGGTCCCAGAGATGTAGTCACTCGGCGCCAGTCGCCCCGAATGCTGTCGGCAGTATCAAACCACGTGAATGCCAAGTGCGCAGGCGTACCCGGTAGCAGGTATCGCCATGCACGTCCCCGGCGCGATCCCGAGGGCCCGTGCCACCCTGCGCCCGCGAGGTCGTGGGTGCCGGTGTCGGTGGGGTTTGCGAGACTCGGACACGTGGCCCTCGCGACTCCTGCACACCGCTCGGTCGCCGCCCTCGTCGACCGGCTCACCGGCGTGCCGGGGCGGGAGGACCGGCTGCGCCACCTCGAGGTGATGCCCGCCCGCGCGGCGCGGACGGCCGACTGGCCCGACTGGGTCCCCACGGACGTGCGGGACGCCTTCGTGGCCGGCGGGATCGTGAAGCCGTGGCAGCACCAGGCCGCGGCGGCCGATGCCGCCCACGCCGGTCGTCACGTCGTGCTCGCCACCGGCACGGCGTCGGGCAAGTCGCTGGCCTACCAGCTGCCGGCGCTCGCCGCGATCAGGGCCGCGCGCGGCGCCCGGGGAGAGCGCGGCGCCGGGGTGCTCTACCTCGCCCCCACCAAGGCGCTGGCCCACGACCAGCTGTCCACGATCGCCGGGCTGGGGCTCGACGTGCGCGCCGCGACCCACGACGGCGACAGCCCCCGCGAGCAGCGGGAGTGGACGCGCGACTTCGGGGAGTACGTGCTCACCAACCCCGACATGCTCCACCGCTCGCTCCTGCCCGGGCACGCCCGGTGGGCGTCGTTCTTCGCCTCCCTGCAGTACGTCGTGGTCGACGAGTGCCACCACTACCGCGGCGTCTTCGGCGCGCACGTCTCGCACGTGCTGCGGCGGCTCCGCCGGGTCTGCGCGATGTACGGCGCGTCGCCGACCTTCGTCCTGGCCTCCGCCACCGTCTCCGACCCGGAGGTCGCGGCCGGGCGGCTGACCGGACTGCCGGTCGAGGCGGTGACGACCGACCACTCCCCCCGCGGTCAGGTCTCGCTGCTCCTGTGGGAGCCGCCGTTCGTCAGCCACGCCGGCGAGCACGGCGCCCCGGTCCGTCGCGCCGCGTCGTCGGAGGTGGCCGACCTGCTGGCCGACCTCGTCGCCGAGGACGTGCGGACCCTCGCCTTCGTCCGCTCGCGACGCGGGGCCGAGCAGGTGGCGCTCACCGCGGCCGAGCTGCTGGCGGAGGTCGACCCGTCGCTGCCCTCCCGGGTGGCGGCCTACCGCGGCGGCTACCTCCCGGAGGAGCGCCGTGCGCTCGAGTCGGCGCTGAGACGGGGCGAGCTGACCGGTCTCGCCGCCACCAACGCCCTCGAGCTCGGCATCGACATCAGCGGCCTCGACGCCGTCCTGATCGCGGGGTTCCCGGGCACCCGGGCCGCCCTGTGGCAGCAGGTCGGCCGGGCCGGGCGGGGCGCCCAGGACGCGCTCGGGATCCTCGTGGCCCGCGACGACCCGTTGGACACCTACCTCGTGAGCCACCCCGAGGCCCTCATCGGCCGGCCGGTCGAGGCGACGGTCTTCGACCCCACCAACCCCTACGTCCTGGGACCGCACCTCTGTGCGGCCGCCCAGGAGGCGCCGCTGACCGAGGAGGACCTGCCGCTCTTCGGGCCGACGGCTCGCGACGTGGTCGAGCGGCTGGCCGAGAGCGGCCTGCTCCGACGACGGGCCCGGGGATGGTTCTGGACCGACCGCCGTCGGGCGAGCGACCTCGCCGACATCCGCTCGACCGGTGGCAGCCAGGTGCAGCTGATCGAGTCGTCGACCGGCCGGGTCATCGGCACCGTCGACGGCGCCGGCGCCCACGGCACCGCCCACCCCGGTGCGGTCTACGTGCACCGGGGCGAGACCTGGCTGGTCGAGTCGCTCGACCTCGACGAGCACGTCGCGGTGATGCATCCCGCCGAGCCCGACTACTCCACCACCGCCCGGGAGGTCACCGACATCAGCGTGCTCGCCGAACGGGAGCACCGGGACTGGGGCGCCTGCCGGCTCTCGCTGGGTGAGGTCGACGTCTCGCACCAGGTCGTGTCGTTCCTCAAGCGGCGCCAGCCGGGCGGCGAGGTCCTCGGCGAGGAGCCGCTCGACCTGCCGGAGAGGTCCCTGCGCACCACGGCGGTGTGGTGGACCGTCCCGGCCGACCTGCTGGCCGGGTCCGGCCTCGCCGCGGCCGATCTTCCGGGGGCTGCGCATGCGGCCGAGCACTGCTCGATCGGGCTGCTGCCGCTCTTCGCGACGTGCGACCGCTGGGACATCGGCGGGGTGTCGACCGCGCTGCACGCCGACACCGGACGGCTCACGGTCTTCGTCCATGACGGGCACCCGGGCGGCGCGGGGTTCGCGGAGCGTGGTTTCGGCGCGGCCCGCGAGTGGCTCACCGCGACGCGGGAGGCGATCGCCGGCTGCGAGTGCGAGGCGGGGTGTCCCTCCTGCATCCAGTCGCCCAAGTGCGGCAACCAGAACAACCCGCTGGACAAGCCCGGGGCGGTCGCGCTGCTGGACCTGCTGCTGACCCACGCCACGGATGGGTAACCTTCCCCCATGGTGATTCTCGGACTGCTGCTGATCATCCTCGGCGCGATCGCGATCCTGTCGGCGATCTTCGTGAGCGAGGGCAGCGGCGTGCTCCTGGGGATCGACATGAGCACCCTGTCGGTCTTCCTCGTCGGGGTGGCCGCGGGTGCGGCCATCCTGTGGGGCTACTCGATCCTCAAGTGGGGCACCCGGCGCGGCCTGGCGCACCGTCGCGAGCGCAAGGAGCTCACCCGGCTCAACGAGAAGCTCGACCGGGTGGAGTCCGATCGCCGTGAGGACCACCCCACGACGCCCGACGAGCGCATCTGACGCTGCTCCCTCCGCGAACGCCCCACCGGGGCCCGCGCGGGCCTCGGCGAGGATCTCGATCGCCCGACCGGCGAGCCGTGGGCCGCGCACGCGCACCGCGACACGCACGTCGCCGCCGGTGTCCGCGCAGCTGACCAGCGT
>NZ_JBFUKA010000014.1:0-57015 GCF_056401085.1 Nocardioides sp. P4_G4 | reverse complement strand
TACATGAGGCGGTCGCCGACGCGGGCGTAGGTGCGCGTCATCTGCTCGATGGAGCCGACGCCGTCCTTGAAGCCGACGAGCGTCGGGTTGCGGTCGGCGAGCACCGCGACGGCCTCGTCGCGGAGGACGGCGTTGGCGCGGCTGTAGACGATGACGCCGAGACCGGTGGCCCGGCAGACCTCGCTCACGTGCTCGACGAGTCCGGCCTGGCTGGCCTCGGTGAGGTAGGGAGGCATCAGCAGGAGGCCGTCGGCGCCGGCCGCCTCGGCCGCCTTCGCCTGGGCGACCGCGTTGACGGTGCTGCCGGTGGCCGGGGCGAGCACGGGCACGGCGCCCGCCACCTCCTGGACGGCGGTGCGGACGACCTTGTCGGTCTCCTCCAGGGTCAGCGAGAAGCCCTCCCCCGTGCCGCCCGCGGCGAAGAGTCCCGCGACCGGGTACTGCGCGAGCCACGCGAGGTGCTTGCGGTAGCCCTCCTCGTCGAACGAGAGGTCGTCGGCGAAGTGGGTCACCGGGAACGACAGCAGGCCGCCCTTCAGCTGGGTGGCCAGGTCGGTCGGGCTGTACTCGGTCACGAGGCGTCCTTCTCGTCGTCGCGGAGGCACCGGCTGCTCGCCGGTCGCTTCACGCTAGGGCGCTGCGACGATGCCTGTCCAAGCCCGAATTTGTATTCGATGATGCTTCGCGTGCATCCACTCTCCGGGGATGCCCCACGCAGCAGTCATCCGGGTCGGATGAGGCGTCGAGGGGCCCGGAAGCGCTCGAATGAGGGGGCACACACACATGTGCCCGTTGACCCCTCTGGTCAGCAACACTCATTCACCTGGGAAGGCAGTCACATGTTCGACGACAACGGTTCGTTCCTGCTCGCAATGTTCGAGTTCTTCATCTTCTTCGCCTGGATCATGTGCCTCTTCTACATCTTCGCGGACATCTTCCGCAGCCACGACCTGGGCGGGTTGGGCAAGACGGTCTGGTGCCTGTTCGTCATCGTGCTGCCCCTCATCGGTGTCTTCAGCTACCTCATCGCCCGTGGCAACGGCATGACGAAGCGCACCATCGAGCAGCAGCAGCAGCTCCAGCAGCAGCAGGCCGACTACGTGCGGTCGGTCGCCGGCGCGGGCGGTTCGAGCGTCGACCAGATCGCCTCGGCCAAGAAGCTGCTCGACGACGGGACGATCACCCAGTCCGAGTTCGACCAGGTGAAGGCCAAGGCACTCGCCGCAGCCTGAGGCGTCGATGGCCAAGCCAGCCATCCTCGCGGTCGACGACGACCCAGCCGTGGTCGCGGCCGTCGCGAGGGACCTCCGGGCCCGCTACGGCGAGGGCTACCGCGTGATGCGGGCGACCTCGGGTCGCGAGGCCCTGGAGCTCCTGACGGACCTGGTGCTCAAGGACCGGCCGGTCGCGGCCGTGGTGACCGACCAGCGGATGCCCGGCATGAGCGGGATCGAGGTCCTCCGCGAGGTGCGGCAGCAGTCGCCGGACTCCAAGCTGGTGCTGCTCACGGCGTACGCCGACACCGACGTGGCCATCCGGGCGATCAACGACATCGCCCTCGACTACTACCTGATGAAGCCGTGGGACCCGCCGCAGGACCGGCTCTACCCGGTGCTCGACGAGCTGCTGCAGGACTGGACGAACGCACACCCGGACCGGGAGTCGGAGGTCCGGGTGGTGGGCCACCGCTGGTCCGAGCACACCCACGACGTGAAGTCCTTCCTGGCCCACAACCACGTGCCCTACCGCTGGCTCGAGGTCGGCCAGAGCGACGAGGTCACCCGCCTACTCGACCYCGCGGAGGCCGGGGTCGACGACCTCCCGGTGGTGGTGCTGCCCGACGGGACCGCCCTGCGCGCACCGACCGCCGTCGCCCTGGCCGACGCGCTCGGGCTCCGCACGCGCGCGGAGCGGGAGCTCTACGACCTGTGCATCGTGGGCGCCGGACCGGCCGGGCTCGCCGCCGCCGTGTACGCCGCGTCGGAGGGGCTCCAGACCGTGGTCGTGGAGCGCGACGCACCGGGCGGCCAGGCGGGACAGAGCGCCTCGATCGAGAACTACCTCGGCTTCCCCAAGGGCCTCTCCGGCGCCGACCTGACGCACCGCGCCGTCGCCCAGGCGTCACGCTTCGGCGCCGAGATGGTGCTGGCGCGTGACGTGGTGGGCTTCGAGACGCGGGGACCGGTCCGGGCCGTGCTGCTCGACGGCTCGACCGACATCGAGGCCCGCGCGGTGCTCGTGGCGAGCGGCGTCTCCTACCGCCGCCTCGAGGCGCCCGGCGTCGACGACGCCGTCGGGCGGGGCGTCTACTACGGCGCCACCGCGAGCGAGGCGAGCCAGACCACCGGTGAGGACGTGTACGTCGTGGGGGCGGCCAACTCCGCCGGCCAGGCCGCGCTCAACTTCGCCCGCTTCGCCCGCCGGGTCGTCCTCGTCGTCCGGGGCGAGACCCTCGAGGCATCGATGTCGCAGTACCTCGTCAGCCGCATCGACACCGCGCCCAACGTCGACGTACGACTCCGGACCGAGGTCGTGGGGGCGCGCGGCGACGGGCACCTCGAGGCGATCGTCCTGGCCGACCGCGGGACCGGCGCCGAGGAGGAGGTCGAGACCAGCTGGGTCTTCGTCTTCATCGGCGCCGCGCCGCGCACGGGCTGGCTCGGCGACACCGTGGCACGCGACGGCCGCGGCTTCGTGCTCACCGGTCCCGACCTGCCGGCGGGGGCCGGCATCGGGTGGTCGCTCGACCGCACCCCTTACGCGCTCGAGACGAGCGTGCCCGGCGTGTTCGCCGCCGGCGACGTACGCCTCGACAGCATGAAGAGGGTCGCGTCCGCCGTCGGCGAGGGCGCCATGTCCGTCCACCTCGTGCACCGCTACCTCGCGAGCACCTGATGCTGTACGACGAGCTGCGAGCCCTGCACCTCCTCGACGGGTTCACCGACCAGCAGGTCGGCGAGCTGGCGGCGTCCGGCGCCGAGGTCACCCTCGCGGCCGGCGAGCACCTCTTCGACGAGGGCCGACCGGCCGACGACTGGTGGGTGCTCCTCGAGGGGCGGATCGACCTCGTGCGGCGCATCGGCCACGAGGAGGCGGTGATGGCCTCGATGACCGTGCCGGGCCAGTGGGCCGGCGGCTTCCGGGCCTGGGACGAGCACRGGATCTACATGGGCAGCGCTCGGGTCGTGGAGCCGACCCGGGTCTTCCGGCTCCGGGCCGACCAGCTCGGCGCGCACGGCGAGGCATGGTTCCCCTTCGCCGTGCACCTGTTGCGCGGCCTGATCGGGACGGCGCGACGCATCGAGCACAACGCGCGCCAGCGTGAGGCCCTCGTGGCGCTCGGCACCCTGGCGGCCGGCCTGGCGCACGAGATCAACAACCCGGCCTCCGCTGCGGTCCGCTCCGTGGGCGCCCTCCAGGAGAGCACCGACCACCTCCTCGACTCGCTGGGCCAGCTCGCGGCGCACGCGATCACTGCGACCCAGTTCGTCGCCCTCGACGAGCTGCGCCGCTCGGTCGAGCAGGCCGCGGCGCCGACCGGTGTCGCCCTGGCGGACCGCGAGGACGAGCTGTCGACCTGGATGGGCGATCACGACATCGACCGCGACTGGGTGATCGCTCCTGCGCTCGCCGGTGCCGGCGCCGACCTCGCCTGGTGCGAGCGGGCCGCCACGGCGCTGCAGGGTCCCGCCCTCCAGGCCGGGCTGGAGTGGGTGGCGAGCGCCGTCACCGTCACCTCGCTGATCGCCGAGGCGCAGGACGCGACGCGACGCATCTCCGACCTCGTCTCGGCCGTGAAGTCCTACTCCCAGCTGGACCGCGCGGCCGTCCAGGATGTCCGGGTCACCGACGGGCTCGAGAGCACGCTGATGATGCTGGGCCACAAGCTCCGCGACGCCGGGGTGGCGGTCCACCGCGACTACGCCGACGACCTCCCCGTCGTGCAGGCCGCACCCGGCGAGCTCAACCAGGTGTGGACGAACCTCATCGACAACGCGGTCGACGCCATGGGGGACTCGGGGACCCTGACGGTCCGGACGTACGCCGACGAGCACGCCGTCGTGGTCGAGGTCTGCGACACCGGACCCGGCCTCACCGACGAGGTCGCCGCCCACGCGTTCGAGCCGTTCTTCACCACCAAGGAGGTGGGCAGGGGGACCGGCCTCGGTCTCGACATCTCCCGGCGCATCGTCACCGAGCGGCACGGCGGGGAGATCGACATCGACTCGCGTCCCGGGGACACCGTGGTCCGGGTGCGCCTTCCCCTGAGGTCGACCGTCGCGCCGTGACCGCCGTCTGGTCGCGTAATCCGGTTGACCGACCCGGCGGCGCCGCGAGATCTTCGGCCCGTGACGTGGCGCATCGAGCTCGGTCCGGACCAGCGCTGGGAGGACGAGACCACCGAACGCCTCGTCGAGCACAACCAGCAGGCGTCGGCGGCCATCCGTCGACGGTTCGAGCCCGACAACCTCCCCGCGAGACCTGTCGCGGCGTACGCGGTCGGTGACACCGGCGAGCTGCTCGGCGGCTGCGTCGGCTCCACCGTGGATGTCTGGCACTGGCTGACGATCGACCTGATGTGGGTGCACCCGGGCCACCGTGGCGACGGTCTCGGTCGTCGGCTCCTCGAGGCGGTCGAGGAGCAGGCCCGCGAGCGCGGCTGTCGATGGTCCAAGCTCAACACGTGGGAGTTCCAGGCGCCGGACTTCTACGCCCGCTGTGGCTACCTCGTCTACGGCCGGGAGACCGACTTCCCGCCGGGTCACACCAACCACCTGATGCGCAGGGACCTGTAGTAGCCGCCCTCCCGCCGGGTGGCCTACCCGCCCATCAGGTCCGTGAGCCTCGCGAGGGCCGGCGCGGTGACGGTGGCCAACCGGGCGCGGGCATCGTCCAGCTCCGGTGACCCGGGGTGCCCGGCCGGGACCCGCGCCGGGTTGAGCGCCACCCCGTTCGCCCACTCGCGGATGTCCGGCTCCGCCGAGAAGGACATCGCCGCCCGGGTGCCCCGCACGATCATCCGGGCCCAGTCGGCCCTCGAGTTGCCGTAGGGCGAGGGCGGGCAGAGCCGGTTCTTCTCGGCGTCCTCGTCGCGGGTCGCCTCGACGTACCCGGTCAGCGCCGCGCCGAAGCTGGGGAAGCCGGCCCGGATCGGCTGGAGCGTGATGGTCCCGGGCCCCCACACGGGGACGAGGGGCGGGTTCCTCAGGCCCTCCGCCGCACAGTGCACGACCACCGCGTCGTCGGCGATCCCGACCTCGCCGTCGGCGAGGACCAACCGGCCGGGCTCCACGGCCACGAGGTGCCCGCGACGTACGACGTCCTCGATCGTGCGCAGCTGTGCGAGCTCCCACGCACCCAGCGTGGGGGTCCTGGCCATCGTGGGCGTCACCGAGCGGTCGATGCGCATCACGGTCCCGGCGTCCTCCAGCCGGAGGAACAGGTGCTCCAGGGAGTCCGCCCCGGAGGCCGCCTGCATGAGGTCGGCGACGAAGCCGGTGAAGATCTCGGGGTCGGGCTGGATCAGCGCCCGGTCGTACATCCACGGGTCGCGCGGGCGCACCCAGCAGATCGCGCCGGGGTCCACGCCCCCGGCGAGGAGCCACACGCACGCGTCGGTCGCCGTCTTGCCCGAGCCGACGACGACGTACTGGCTCGGCGCCTCCTCCAGCCGGACCAGGTCGTTGACGGGGCGCACGTCGGCCCCGCGGCCGACGGCGAACGGGGGCGGCGTCTCCGCCGGGATGCGGGGCGCCAGGTAGCGGGCGTCGACGATCCGGCACGACTCGGGGACCGTGAACGCCTCCCCCGAGATGCGCGAGACGACGGTGCGGTCGCCGTCGAAGTCGCTGGTGGGGAAGAACTCCACCCGGCCCGTCCCCAGCATCCGGTCGAGCACCCGTGCGTAGTAGCTGACGATCTCCGGCTGCGACGCCCGCTCCTGCAGGCCCGCCTCGGGTCCGCCCTGCTGGAGCTGGCCGCCGCCGAGCAGGGTGGAGGCGACGCCGTAGAAGGCCGAGGACTGGTGCAGCCGGACGAACGGATACGCCTCCAGCCAGTGCCCCCCGACGCCGTGGCGACGGTCGACGAGCGCCACGCGTACGTCGGCGTGGTCGATGAGGGAGTCCGTGAAGGCCATCCCGGCCGCGCCGGCCCCCACCACCAGGTAGTCGACGTGCAGCGTGCGGGTCATGGGCCCACGGTGACACTCGCGGCGCGCGCCGTCCACGGTGGGCCGCGTACGGTTCGGACGTGACCTCGGACGTGCTGCTCGTCGGCTGCGGAGACCTCGGATCGGCGGTCGGCCTGCGCCTCGCCGGGCAGGGGCACGACGTGCTCGCGCTGCGGCGCAACGCCGACCGCGTGCCCGCTCCGCTGCGCGGCCTCTCCGTCGACCTGACGAGCGAGACCCCGGCCCTGCCCGACCTTCGAGCCCGCTACCTGGTCGTGGCGCTCACCGCGCGGCCGCGCACCGAGGAGTCCTACCGCTCGACGTACGTCGAGGGGATGCGGCGTGCGCTCGACGCCGTGGCCATGACGGGGACGATGCCGGAGCGTGCCGTGATTGTCTCCTCCACCGCCGTGCACGGGAGTCGGGAACGGCCGCCCCTCGACGACGAGACCACTCCCCCGCAGCCGTCCGACGGCCCGGGCCGGATGCTGGTGGCCGCCGAGGAGCTCTTCCTCGAGCGGGTGCCCGGCGGCACGGTGCTGCGGCTCTCGGGGCTGTACGGCGGGGGCAGCACGCGCCTGCTCGACATGGTCCGCGAGGGCCGCGTCGAGGACCCGCACCGGTGGACCAACCGCATCCATCGCGAGGACGCCGCCGACGCGGTCGTCCACCTCCTGACCCGACCGGAGGAGCCCGACCGGCTCTACCTCGGCACGGACGACGAGCCGGCCCAGCTGGGTGACGTCGCGGCGTACCTCGCCGAGCGGCTCCTCGGGGCACCCGCACCCCCGGCCGCCGACCCGGCGCTCGGGCACGGCAAGCGGCTCTCCAACGCCCGGTTGCGCGCGACGGGGTGGGTGCCGACGAGGCCGAGCCATCGCGAGGGCTACGCCGGGGTGCGTTGACGGTCGGGGCGACCAGTGGGAGCTGAGTCATCCCGTGACTCAGCTCCCAGCGGCGGGACCGACCCGTGCGACCCGAGTCAGGCCGGCAGGCGGACCGTGACGGTGGTGCCCTGCCCGAGCACGGACTCGACGGCGATGCCGCCGCCGTGCCGACGCACGATCCGGTCGACGATGACCAGCCCGAGGCCGGTGCCGGGCCGGGAGAGCGCCTCGGGGTTGTGGGAGCGGAAGAACTCGCGGAACAGGTCGCGCTGGTCCTCCTCGGAGATGCCCAGCCCGTGGTCGACGACGCTCAGCGCGACGTGCTCGCCGTCGGCGTCGAGGCCGATCGCGACCGTGGCCCCGTCCTCGGAGTACTTCAAGGCGTTGCTCAGCAGGTTGGCGAGCATCCGGTGCAGCTCGTCGGGACGGCCCGGCACGACGACCGGTCCCTGCGGCAGCACCATCGAGATGGTGATCGAGCGCGCGGCCGCGGCGTGGGCGCACTCGTCCTCGACATCGCGCACGACCTTGCGCAGGTCGACCGACTCGGGCTCGAAGACGGCGTCGGGGTCCGACACGTGGGCCATCGTGAGGAGGTCGTCGATGACGCCCTCGATCCGTCTGGCGCCTCGGATCGCGGACTCCACGGAGTGGCGGCCGTGGTCGGTGAGGCCCTCGTCCTCGAGCAGCTCCAGGTTGCCCACCACCGACGTCAGCGGGTTGCGCAGCTCGTGGGCGACGGTGTTGACCAGCTCGGTGCGATAGCCGTCGAGGTCGCGCAGCCGGTGGACGAGCGCGCGCTCGGTGTCGAGCTGTCGGGCGTTGGCGACGGCGCGACCGAGGTCGCGACCGATGTCGAGGGCGGCCTGGCACTGCATCTCCGTCCACGGCAGGTGGTCGGAGATGCGCGAGAGGATCAGGAAGCCGAGGCACTCCACCCCGGCGCCGAGGGGCACGAAGAGCACCGAGCCGATGCGGATGCTGTCCAGGAAGTCCAGCAGGCGGGTGGCCTCCTCGGCCCTCATGCCCGGGTGGTCGGTGCGCCCCGCGGAGAAGGCGGCGACGTACTGCTCGGCCCAGTAGAGGTGCGCGAGCCGCACCAGGATCTCGTCGAGGTCGTCCAGCACCGGCTGGGGATGGCCGCCCTCGGCGAACCACGTGCTCGACCGGCCACCGTCGGCGTGGAACGCGGAGAGCCACATCCCCACGGCGTCGAAGGACGAGACCACTGCTTCGCGGCACGCGGCGACGACCAGGTCCAGCGACGGCTCGCCCATGGCCCGGCGCACCATCTGCCGGGCCTCGGTCGCCATCCGCACGCGCTCGGCGAGCTCCTCGCGCTCGAGGGCGAGCAGGACCGAGCTGCGGGCGACACCGGCGTACTTGGCCAGCACCTCGCGCTGGAGGGGCCCGGGGCGGAGCCCGTCGGTGGGCGCGTCGACGGTGAGCAGGCCGCGGAGCAGACCCGCGTCGTCGTACAGGGGGGCCGCGAGCAGGTCGAGCGGGTGCCAGCCGTCCGGGCCGTCCACCGGCTCGAGGTCGGGCACGTGGCTGTAGGCGAGCACCTCGTCGCCCACCCGCTCGTGCGGGACGAACCGCAGGTCACCCCACACGTCGGCCTTGGCCAGCTCCGTCTCCAGCACCTCGACGGGGAGCCAGGTCCCGTGCAGGTCGGCGAGCTCGGGCCCGGAGGTCGCCACGACCACCAGCCCGTCGCCGCGACGCACGCTGATCGCCGACTGCCCGAAGCCCGCCAGCGCGGCCACCCCCTCGGCGAGCACCCGCAGCGAGGCCCGGGTCGGGGCGTCCGACCAGGACTGCGCGACGTCGGCACCGCGCGCCCGAGACTGCGCCACTCCGTCCCCCGTCCTGTGTCGATCCCCCGGGACCCCGATGCCCGTGGACGGCACAGCATAGTGAGAAGCGGGACGCTGCGGCCCCTAACGTGTCAAGCAGTCCATGACAGTCCCGTCGGGGGCGACGAAACGCCCTCCCCCGCTGGGCGCGTTGCCTAGGATCTGTACGTGAACGACGTCCATGTCCTCGCGTACTACGCGGACGACCCCACGCGGAGCTACCAGCTGATCCAGTGGCTGGAGGTCCTCGAGACCCTGCACGCCCACCACCCGGTGGGCGTCGTGGTCCGCGATGCCGACGTCGCGTCGTTGCTCCGGGAGCGGACGACGCTCCCCCTCTTCACCGCGCCGACCTTCCCCGAGCTGACCGGTCTGTACGACGAGCTCGACGCCAAGGTCGCGCTGTACTGCAACAACTCGATGCTCAACTTCCAGTCGCTCATCGACGGCCGGATGCTCCACGCCCACATCAACCACGGCGAGAGCGACAAGCAGTCGATGGCGAGCAACAATGCCAAGGCCTACGACCGGGTCTTCGTGGCCGGCGAGGCGGCCGTGCAGCGCCACGTCGAGGGCCTGCTCGCCTTCGACACCCGCCGTCTCGTCCGCATCGGACGCCCGCAGCTCGACCTGCGCCCGGCGCCGCTGCTGGAGCCGACCACGCGTCGTACCGTCCTCTACGCGCCCACCTGGGAGGGCGATGCGGACTACAACGACTACACCTCGCTGGACACCATCGGCACCCGCATCGTGCGCGCGGTCCTGGCCGTCCCCGACGTGCGCCTCGTCTACAAGCCGCACCCCAAGATCACGACCAGCCTGACGCCCGCCGTCCAGGAGGCGCACCTCGCGATCCTCCAGATGGTGGCCGACGCCGCCGACCGCGAGCCCGACGCCGGCCACACCTGCGTGCTGCGCGGGGACATCCTGGCCGTCGTGCCCGACTGCGACGCGATGATCACCGACGTCTCCTCGGTCGGCCTCGACTGGCTCTACCTCCGCACCGAGGCGCCGATCCTCATCACCGACCGGCACCAGGACACCGAGCGGTTCCGCCAGGAGGTGCCGGTCAGCCGCTGCGCCGACGTGATCGACGAGTCGAACGTCGCCGACCTGGCCTCCCTCATCGCCTCCCGGCTCGACCACGACGAGCACCACCTGTCCCGGCTTTCGATGCGGCACTTCTACTTCGACGACATCGCGGTCGGGGACAGCACGACCCGCTTCGTCGACGCGGTGAGCGAGCTGGTGGCGCTGCGCGACCACCTGCTCAGCACCCGTCTCCACGGGGACGCGATCACGGCCTGAGCCACGCCGCTCATCCTTTGTGGGGATTCGCCTCCACGAACAGCTCGGCGCACACCCGGCGACCGGGAGCATCGGCAGGGTGACCTCCCCTGCCGCTCGGCTCCCCATCGACGTGTCGGTCACGTCGACCGCCCGAGCGGCGTGGTGGCGCCGCGGGTGGCCGCCGTTGCTGGTCGCGCTGGGGTGCGCGGGGTCCTACGTCCTGTTCCTCGCGCTGCCGTACTACGCCGAGGGCCTCGGGGACCCGCCACTGCAGGCGGTCGTGGGCTGGGCCTACGACCTGCGCGTCGCCGACGGCCCCGCGGGACCGGTGTTCCTTCTCGGCGGGACGATCACCTACTACCTGGGCCCCGCGGTCGCGCTCGGCGTCGTGGCCTGGGCCGCGCTGCGCACCGCCCAGGGCATCGCCGCCAGCGACCTGCGCCAGACCGCGCCCGCCCTCGCGGCCGCGGCGATCTCGGTCGGCACGCTGGCCTGGCTGTTCTCGCCGCTGGGGCGCGCGCTGATGGCCTGGTTCCTCGACTGAGGAGCGCTACTCCGCGACCTGGGTGACCACGTCGAGCACGCGGCGTACGACCGGGGTCACGGACTGGCGCGACCACACGGCGTACAGCTCGACGGGGCGCTCGGGATCGGCGTCGAGCCGGAGGTCACCGCCTCCGTGCGCGAGGTCCTTGAAGACGACGCCGTCGACCTGCAGGGACGTCGCCGAAGCGGGCGCGAGGGCGAGTCCGCGGTCGGCGGCGACGAGCAGCATCGCGGTGAGCACCTGGTGGACGCGTTGCTCGATGCGCGGGTGCGCGTTGGCCAGGAAGCGCACCGACAGCTCGTGGAAGTAGCGCGACTGCTGCGGGTGGTAGCCGATGACCGGCTGGCCCTCGAAGTCGTGCGGCGTCAGCGGCCGGTCGAGTGACGCGAGCGGGTGGTCCGCCGGGACCACGGCCATCAGCGGCTCGCGCAGGACGACCTTCGAGGACAGCAACGAGGTGTCGAACGGCGGCCGCGCGAGACCGATGTCGAGCTCGCCACGGCGGATGCCGTCGACCTGCGCGAGGGTCACGCGCTCGGAGAGCAGCACCTCCACGTCGGGCAGCGCGGCGGTCAGCCGGCGCAGCAGCGGGCCGAGGATGGAGATCGCGGAGACGGCGGTGAAGCCGAGGCGTACGACGCCCGCAGCGCCGGCGTCCACCCGACGGGCCAGGTCCCCCGCGCCCTCCACCAGGTTGAGCAGCCGGTAGGCCTCGTCGAGGAAGGCCGCGCCCGCCCCGGTGAGCTCCACCCGGCGGTTGTCCCGCTCGAGCAGCTGGGCGCCCACCGCCTTCTCCAGCTTCTGGATCTGGCGCGACAGCGGGGGCTGGGTCATCTGCAGCCGCTCGGCGGCGCGGCCGAAGTGGAGCTCCTCGGCGACCGCGACGAAGGACCGCACCTGGTCGAGGGTGATCACCCGGTCAGGGTAGTCCACGATGCGCGGCGCATATCATTCCATGCCGAATCGGGCTTGGACGTGCATCATCGCGCGTCTCTAGTGTCGGCGGTCACACCACATTCCAAGGAGCACAGCATGCGCAAGCACCTCAGCCTCGGAGCGGTCGCGACCGTCGCCGTCGTGGCCCTCACCGCCTGCGGCGGCGTCCAGAACACCGCGGGCGGCGGCAGCGACAGCGGCGACTACCCCTCGGGCGCCGTCGAGATGCCGGTCGGGGCCTCCGCCGGCGGGTCCTCCGACCTGATCAGCCGCCAGGTCTCGCAGGGCCTGTCCGACGAGCTCGGCGGCTCGTTCCCGGTCATCAACCGCGAGGGCGCCAACGGCGCGCTGGCGGCGGCCGAGGTCGCCAAGGCCGAGCCCGACGGCTCCACCATCTCGGTGCAGAACGCGTCGCTCTTCGCGATCACCCCGCTGGCCGTCAGCGAGGACGAGGTCACCAGCATCGACGACTTCGACGTCGTCCAGGGCGTCTCACGCGACGACTACGTGCTCGTCGCCAGCAAGGGCAGCGGCTTCACCTCGGTCGACGACCTCGCCGGCGCGACCAAGAAGATCACCTACGGCACCACCGGCGTCGGCACCGGCGCGCAGCTCGCCTGCGCGCTGACCTTCAACGTCAACGACACCCCCGCCGAGGCGATCCCCTTCGACGGCGGCGCCCCGGCGCTCACCGCCCTCCTCGGCAACCAGGTCGACACCGCCTGCCTGCAGGTCGGCGAGGCCGTCGAGAACATCGAGGCGGGCAAGATCGTGCCGCTCACCGTCTTCGGCCCCGAGCGGGTCGACTTCCTCCCCGACGTGCCCACCGCGCAGGAGCAGGGCCTCGACGTCGAGGTCGCGCAGTACCGTTTCATGACCGTCCCCAAGGGCACCCCGCAGGACGTCCAGGACGCCATCGCGGAGGCCATGCAGGCGACGTTCGCGACCGACGAGTACAAGGCCTTCAACGAGCAGAACAACCTCACCCCCATGGAGATCTCCGGTGACGAGGTCGTCGCGCAGCTCGAGAAGGACAAGGAGCGGTACGCCGACCTGGTCGAGGAGTACGGCATCGACCTCGGCGACGCGAGCTGACCCGGGTCCCCCACCCGCCACCCCCACGACGAGACGAGATGACCATGAGCGAGCGTGACACGCGCCAGGCGGACGAGCCGGACATCCTGGCCGAGCTCCAGGCCGAGGTCGCCCGCGACCTGGCCGACGAGCGGCCGCCCGCCGGCGGACCGGCGTACCAGGTCGTCGCGGCGCTCGTGGTCCTCGCGCTCGGACTCGGGGCGGCGTACCTCTCCTACGGCTACGGGCTCGGGTCGCTCCGGCGGCCCGGCCCGGGCCTGTGGCCCTTCGCGGTGTCCGTGCTCATCGCGGTGCTCGCGGTGATGCTGCTCGTGGTCGGCCGCCACCTGGACGACGCGGAGAAGTTCACCCGGGCCAGCCTGCTGGTCCTGGCGGGCGGCGCGACGTTCGTCGCGTTCGGCTTCCTGCTGCCCTCGATCGGCTTCGAGATCCCCGCACTCCTGCTCGGCATCGTCTGGCTGCGGTTCCTCGGCGGCGAGACCTGGCGCAGCACGATCGTCATCTCGATCGCCACGACGGCAGCGTTCTACCTGCTGTTCCTGTACGGCCTGAAGATCCCGCTGCCCCACCTGCTCGCCTTCTGATCGAGAGAGGAGACCCCGATGGACTGGAACGCCTTCCTCGACGGCTTCGTGGTCGTGACGCAACCGACCAACCTGCTCTACTGCCTCATCGGCGTCATGATCGGCATGCTCATCGGCGTGCTGCCGGGCCTCGGCCCCGCCGCCACGATGGCCATCCTGCTGCCCATCGCGTACAACGCGAACGACCCCGTCTCGGCGATCATCATGCTCGCCGGCATCTACTACGGCGCGCAGTACGGCGGCACCATCACCTCGGTGCTGCTGCGCATCCCCGGTGAGGCCAGCTCGGTGGTGACCGTCTTCGACGGCTTCGCCCTGGCCAAGCAGGGCAAGGCCGGCACCGCGCTCGGCATCGCCGCCATCGGCTCCTTCTTCGGCGCCACCGTCTCCATCATCGGGCTGACGCTGCTCGGCCCGATCGTGGCCAGCTACGCCCTGGACTTCGGTCCGCCGGAGTACGCCGCACTGGCCCTGCTCGGGGTCCTGCTGGTCGCCACCGTGGGCAACGGCAACACGATCAAGGCCCTGGTCGCCGCGGCGGTCGRACTGCTGCTGGCCACCGTCGGCAGCGACAGCTTCACCAGCGCCAACCGCTTCACCTTCGACACCCTCCAGCTCCAGAGCGGGATCGACTTCGTCGTCGTCGCCATGGGCCTGTTCGGGGTCGGCGAGATCCTCTACAACCTCGAGGAGCGGCACGGCAAGCCGCACGTCCCGGCCGCGATCGCCAACATCTGGCCCTCGCGCAAGGACCTCAAGGAGGCCGCCCCCGCCATCGGCCGCGGCTCGTTCATCGGCTTCTTCCTCGGCGTGCTGCCGGGCGGCGGCGCCGTGATGGCCTCGCTGGCGGCGTACGCGGCGGAGAAGCGGGTCGCCAAGGACCCGTCACGCTTCGGCCGCGGCGCCATCGAGGGCGTCGCCGGTCCCGAGTCGGCCAACAACGCCGCCGCCACCTCCTCCTTCATCCCGCTGCTGACGATCGGCATCCCGGCCAACGCCTCGATGGCGATGCTCTTCGCGGCCCTGCTCGTCGTCGGCGTGACCCCCGGACCGCAGCTCATCGAGGAGCGCCCGGACCTCTTCTGGGGCGTCATCAACTCGATGTACATCGGCAACCTGATCCTGCTGGTGCTGAGCATCCCGCTGGTCGGCATCTTCGTGAAGATCCTGCGGGTGCRGCCGGCGATCCTGGCCCCGATCACCGCGCTCATCACGATCCTCGGCGTCTACACGATCAACAACTCGGTCTTCGACATCTTCGTGATGATCGCCTTCGGCATCATCGGCTACCTCATGAAGAAGACCGGCTTCGAGCCCGGCCCGATGGTCCTGGCGTTCGTGCTCGGGTCGCTCATGGAGTCGAGCTTCCGCCGCTCGATGCTGATCTTCGACGGCGACCCGTCGGGCTTCGTCACCCGGCCGATCTCCGGGGCGATCATCGCCTTCATCGTGCTGGTGATCGCGCTGCCCCTCGTCAAGCTGGCGATGCGGCGTCGTACCCGACCGGCCACTCCCGACACCACCGACCACAGCGACAGCAGCGACCAGGAAGCAGGCGTGCGATGACCGTCCTCATCGGCTACGTGCCCACCCCCGTCGGCGAGGCGGCCCTCGAGGCCGGGCTCGCGGAGGCGGCCGCCCACGGCGACGACGCCGTGATCCTCAACAGCCCGCGCCGGGGCAGCACCGTCGACGCCAACCTGGTCGGCCCCGAGGCCGAGGCCCGGCTCGTCGCCGCGGCCGCCGAGCGCGGCGTCACCGCGTCGATCGACCAGGCCGGGCACGGCGCGGACATCGTCGAGGCCTTCACGACGGCCATCGAGCGCACCGGTGCCCGGCTCGTCATCATCGGCCTGCGCCGGCGCTCGCCGGTGGGCAAGCTCGTCATGGGCAGCGACGCGCAGCGCCTGCTCCTCGAGCTCGACACGCCCGTGCTGGCCGTCAAGCCGGCCCGATGACCTCGTCGCGGATCTCACGCGTCGTCGTCACCCCGRTCGCCTTCGCCGACCCGCCGCTGCTGAACGTCGTCGGCGTCCACCAGCCGTGGGCGCTGCGCGCGATCGTCGAGGTGCACACCGACTCCGGCCTGCTCGGGCTCGGCGAGACGTACGCCGACGAGGCCCACCTCGCGCGGCTGTCCGCGGTCGCGTCCGCGCTCGGCGGCCTCGACCCGTTCGACCTCGCCGGTGTGCGTCGGGTCGTCGTGGACGTGCTGGGTCGCGAGACCGGCGGGGCCGGGGCGTCCTTCGGCGGGATGCTCGACGTGTCGTCCGCCGTCGAGACGGTCTACTCCCCCTTCGAGGTCGCCTGCATCGACCTCCAGGGCCACGAGACCGCGCGGCCCGTGAGCGAGGTCCTCGGCGGCCGGGTGCGCGACCGAGTGCCCTTCAGCGGCTACCTCTTCTACAAGTGGGCCGGCCACCCCGGCTCCCCAGGCACCCCCGACTCCCCTGAAGACGTGTGGGGCGAGGCGCTCACGCCCGACCAACTGGTCGCGCAGGCGCACCGGATGGTCGACGGCTGGGGCTTCGGCTCCCTCAAGCTCAAGGGCGGCGTGCTGCCGCCGGAGCAGGAGTGCGAAGCCGTCGAGGCGCTGCGCGACGCCTTCCCCGACCTGCCACTGAGGCTCGACCCCAACGGGGCGTGGACGCCGTCCACCTCGCTCGAGGTGGCGAAGCGGCTCGAGGGGGTCATCGAGTACCTCGAGGACCCCACTCCCGGCATCGACGGGATGGCCCAGGTGTCGGCCGGGACCGACGTGCCGCTCGCGACCAACATGTGCGTCATCGCCCTCGAGCACCTGCCGCCCGCGATCGCGTCCGACGCCGTGCAGATCGTGCTCTCCGACCACCACCTGTGGGGCGGGCTGCGCCGCTCGCAGCTGCTGGCCGGGATCACCGAGACGTGGGGCCTGGGGCTGTCGATGCACAGCAACTCCCACCTCGGCGTCTCCCTGGCGGCGATGACCCACCTGGCCGCGGCGTCGCCCACGCTCACGTACGCCTGCGACACGCACTACCCGTGGAAGACGCAGGACCTGATCAAGCCGGGCGTGCTGTCGTTCACCGACGGGGCGCTGGACGTCCCCACCGGACCGGGGCTCGGCGTCGAGCTCGACCGCGGCATGCTCGGGCTGCTCCACGAGCAGTACCTCTCCTGCGGCGTGCGCCGGCGCGAGGACACCGTCTACATGCGCACCATCGACCCGGACTTCCAGGTGAACACCTCGCGCTGGTGAGGTGAGCGGGCAGTTCCTTGCGCTTGGAGGGCGCCGACCGGGCAGTTCCTTGCGCTTGGGGGCCGGGAACGAGACTGCCCCGGCGGCATCGTCGTACGCCGATCCGGTTCCCCGACGCCGCGATCCGACCTCGAACCGCCAGGAAGTGCCCGCTCGGCACGTGTGACGCGCCAGGAAGTGCCCGCTCGGCACATGTGACGCGCCAGGAAGTGCCCGCTCGGCGTCAGGGGGTGAGGCGGCGGCGGGTGTTGCCGAGGTGCAGCCGCATGGCGGCCCGGGCGGTCTCGACGTCGCCGGCCAGGATCGCGGCGGCGATGTTGTCGTGCTCGCGCTGCACGCGCTCGACGTGGGTGGCGTCGGTCATCGTGTACTCCTCGCCGAGGCGGGTGCGCGGGAGCATGATCATCATCGGGCCGAGCGAGTCGAGCAGGTCGAGGTAGAAGCGGTTGTCGGTGGCCGCGGCGACGGCCCGGTGGAAGGCGAAGTCCGCCTCCACCGCCCCCTCGTGCCCGGCGGCCGTGAAGGACTCGTGCGCGGCGGTGATCGCCGCGGCGCCCGCCGGCCCGATCCGGCCGGCGGCCAGACCGGCGGCCTCGGTCTCGACCCCGATCCGGAAGTCGACCATCGCCAGGACGTCGTGGTGGCTGCGGATCGCCGAGGTCTCCAGCGTGAACGACGACGGCTCGGGCACCGCGAGCACGAACGACCCGCGCCCCTGGAAGGTCTCGACGAGCCCCTCCGCCTGGAGGCGGGACACCGCCTCCCGCACGACGGTGCGGGAGACGGCGTACTCGTCGATCAGCTCGGCCTCCGACGGCAGCTTGGCGCCGGGCGCCAGCTCGCCGCGCAGGATCTTGTCCTTGAGTCCCGCGACGACGTGCTGGGGGCGGGTCCTCATGGGCGGCATCATGCCCCGAACGTCACCGTGTCCTCGGTGTGGGCCCGCATCTGCTCCGACAGCGTGAAGCCGAGGCCCGGGCGCTGCGGCACCCAGATCTGCCCGTCGCTGATCTCGATCTGCTCGTCGAAGAGCGGCGCCAGCCACTCGAAGTGCTCGACCCACGGGTCCGTGGGGTACGCCGCGGCGAGGTGCAGGTGGATCTCCATGGCGTAGTGGGGCGCGAGCGCCAGGCCGCGGTGCGCCGCGATGGTGGCGAACTTCAGGAACGGCGTGATGCCGCCGATGCGCGGGGCGTCGGGCTGGACGATCCCGCGGTAGCCGGCGTCGAGCAGCGCCATGTGCTCGGCGACCGACGTCAGCATCTCGCCGGTGGCGATCGGGGTGTCGAACTCGTGCGACAGGTCGGCGTGGCCGACGGCGTCCCACGCGTCGAGGGGCTCCTCGATCCAGACGAGGTCGTGCTGCTCGAGCTCGCGGCACATCCGGCGGGCGCGGGCGCGGTCCCACTGCTGGTTGGCGTCGACCATGAACGGCCCGTCGCCGAGGTGCTCGCGCATCGCCGCGACCCGCTCGAGGTCGAGGCGCCAGTCGGGCTGGCCGACCTTGATCTTGATGCCCGCGATGCCGGCCTCCAGCGAGGCGCTGGCCTTCTCCTTCATCTCCTCCAGCGAGGCCTGGAGGAAGCCGCCGGAGGTGTTGTAGACGCGGCAGGAGTCGCGGTGCGCACCCAGCAGCTTGGCCAGCGGCAGGTCGGCGCGGCGGGCCTTGAGGTCCCACAGCGCGACGTCGAGGGCGGCGACCGCCTGGGTCGCGACGCCGGAGCGACCGACCGAGGCGCCGGCCCACATGAGCGACTCGTAGATCTTGGCGATGTCGCTGGGGTCCTGTCCGATGGCGACCTCCGCGACCTCCTTGAGGTGGGCGAACTGCGCCTTGCCGCCCGCGCGCTTGGAGTAGGAGAACCCCATGCCGGTGAGGCCCTGCTCGGTCGTGACCTCGACGAAGAGAAGCACCGTCTCGGTGAGCGGCTTCTGCTTGCCGGTGAGCACCTTGGCGTCGCTCACCGGGTTGGCGATCGGCAGGACGACGTGGGACAGCTTCAGGCTGCGGATGGAGTCGGGCATCGGTGTTCCTTCGCGGTGGGCCAACTTGTATGATGAGTTGAGAACTTATCCGATGAGTGAGGGGCTGTCCAGAGATGTCGACCGTCAGGCGGATCCCCAGGTGGGCCGACGTGGCCCCCTTCCTCGTCACCCGGCCGTGGTCGCGGGACCCGGTCGTACGACGACTCGCGCGCTGCGTATGCGTCGACGACCTGGCCCGCGAGGCGCGCCGCCGGGTGCCGCGCGCGGTCATGGACTACGTCGAGACCGGCGCCGAGACCGAGCGCACGATGCGCCGCAACCGCGCGGCGTACGACGCCCTCGAGCTGCGACCGGACACGTTCGCGACGGTGGGTGAGCCGGACACCTCGACCACCATCCTGGGCCGGCCGGCGAGCGCACCGATCGGGCTCGCACCGACCGGCTACACCCGGCTCTCGCACCACTCCGGCGAGTGCGCGGTCGCCGCCTCGGCGCAGGCCCACGGGCTGCCGTACACCCTCTCGACGTACGCCACGACCTCGATCCCGGACGTGGCCGCGGCGGCACCGGAGGGGCGGAACTGGTTCCAGCTCTACCTGATGAAGGATCGCGACGTGAGCCTCGAGCACCTCGCGCAGGCCCGCCGGAACGGGTACGAGGCGTTGGTGCTGACCGTCGACACCGCGCTCAGCGGCGCGAAGTGGCAGGACCGCCGCAACGGCTTCTCGATCCCCCCGGCGCTGACCCTGCGGACCTTCGCCGACATGGCCCGCCGCCCTCGGTGGGTGGGCGACATCCTGACCACCGAGCCGCTGCGGTTCGCGACCTTCGCGCCGGGCTCGCACCACGCCCGCTGGGGGATGTCCAACACCCTGCGCGAGCAGGCGCTGCGACCGGCCGACGTCGCCTGGCTCACCGAGCAGTGGCAGGGTCCGGTCGTGGTCAAGGGAGTGCTGTCGGTGGCGGATGCGCTGGCCGCCGTCGACGCGGGCGCCGCCGCGGTGGTGCTCTCCAACCACGGCGGGCGCCAGCTCGACCGGTCCCCGGTGCCGCTCGACCTGCTCCCCCACGTCGTCGAGGCGATCGGCGACCGCGCCGAGGTGATGGTCGACTCCGGCATCCGCACCGGCTCCGACGTCGCGGCGGCGGTCGCCCTCGGCGCCAGCGCGGTGATGGTCGGACGTGCTTACCTCTACGGCCTCATGGTGGGCGGGCGCCGCGGCGTCGACGCCGCGCTGGGCTTCCTCACCGACGAGCTCGCGCACACCATGGCGCTGCTGGGTGCGCCGACCGTCGCGGACCTCCACCCCGGGCACGTGGCGCTGCCGGCACCGGTCGCGGGACCGACCCGGTGAGGTCAGCCGACCGGCGTGACGAGCTCGCCGTCCTCGAGGAACGCCGCCACGTTGTCGAGCACCAACCGGGCCATCGCCTCGCGGGTCTGCACGGTGGCGCTGCCGACGTGCGGGAGCAGCACGACGTCCTCGCGCTCCAGCAGCTCGGCCGGCACGTGCGGCTCGTCGGCGAAGACGTCGAGCCCGGCACCCGCGATCCGGCCGGCCTCCAGGGCGGCGACGAGCTCCTTCTCGTCCACGACCGAGCCGCGGGCCACGTTGACCAGGTAGCCCTCGGGACCGAGCGCGTCGAGGACCGCGGCGTCGACCAGGTGCTCGGTGCCGGCCCCGCCGGGGGTCAGCACGACCAGCACGTCGCTCGCCTGGGCCAGCGAGACCGGGCTGTCGTGGTAGGCCCACGCGACGTCCTTGGCACTGCGCGAGTGGTAGGCGACGGTGGCCCCGAAGACCTCCAGCCGCTCCGCGACCGCGTGGCCGATGCGGCCCAGGCCGAGGATGCCGATCGTCGAGCCGCGCACGTCGCGGGTCAGCGGGAACCGGCCGCCTGCCGCCCACTCGCCGCGGCGCAGCCAACGCTCGGCAGCGCCGACCTGGCGCATCACGCCGAGCACCAGCGCGACCGACAGGTCGGCCACCGCGTCGGTCAGCACGTCGGGGGTGTTGGAGACGACGATGCCGCGACGGGTCGCCTCGGCGACGTCGACGTTGTCGTAGCCGACCCCGAAGTTCGCGACCGCCCGCAGGTCGGGCAGCGCATCCATCTCGGCCGCCCCGATCGGAGTGCCACCGCCGGCCACGGCGACCTCGATCCCTGCGGTCACACCGCCGACGTCGGCGAGCGAGGGGGCGTCGTGCTCACGCACGAGCGCCTCCTCCAGGAAGGGCATCAGGGGGCCGACACGGACGACTCGGGGCTGGGTCACGCGGCCATCCTTCCCGGGCGCCGTCGCGCGCGTCCATTGCCCCCTCGGCATCGCGTCATGCCCCCTGCGCGCACCCGGGAGGACTCGTGGACCTGCTGATCGGCTTCGTGACGATCCTCGTCGTCATCGCGTGCGGCGCCGCGCTCGCGCACGCCGGCGTGCTCGACGCGCGCTCCCAGCGGACCCTGGGCGAGGTGGCGTTCTTCGTCGCCTCGCCCGCGCTGATGATCGTGGTGATCAGCGACGTCGAGATCGGCGGCGCGGTCGCCAACCTCGCCGCGTCCGCCGCCTCGCTGACCACCTGCTTCCTGCTGTACGCCGCGTGGGCGCGGTGGCGGCGCGGGCTCGACGTCGGCTCGGTGCTCATCGGCTCGCTCTCGTCGTCGTACGTCAACGCGGGCAACCTGGGCATCGCGGTCGCGGCCTTCGTCGTCGGGGACACCACCGTCGTGGTCCCCACGCTGCTGGTGCAGATGCTGCTCGTGCAGCCGGCCGCGCTGGTCGTCCTCGACCGGCTGACCGGTCGCGGCGACGGCGTGCGCGCGGCCCTGCGACGGCTCACCACCAACCCGCTCACCGTGGCGGCCCTGCTCGGTCTGGTGCTGGCCCTCACCGGCTGGGAGCTGCCCCGGATCGTGATGTCGCCGATCGAGCTGCTGGCCGGCCTCGCGATCCCCGCGATGCTGCTGTCGTACGGCGCAGCGCTGCGGCTCAGCCCGTGGCCGGGGAGGGCCGGCCACAACGGCGAGGTGCTCGTCGCGAGCGTGCTCAAGCTCGGCGTGATGCCGGTCGTGGCCTGGTCCGTCGGCACCGCCCTGGGCCTGGAGGGCCGGGTGCTGCTCGGGGTGGTCATCACCGCCGCGCTGCCGACCGCGCAGAACATCTTCCTGCACGCCACCCGCTACCGGACCGGGGAGGACGTGGCACGGGAGACGATCCTCGTGACCACCCTCGCCTCGCTGCCCGTCGCCCTGCTCATCGCCGTCCTGCTGGGCTGACCAGCTCGGCCGAACCCGGGAGAATCCCCCCATGACCGACCTCCTCGCCACCCTCCGCTCCGTGGTGGGCGACGCCCACGTGCTGACCGACCCGGCCGACCTGGCGGCGTACGACACGGACTGGCGCGGCGCCTACAGCGGGCGCCCGCTGGCCGTCGTACGCCCCGGGAGCACCGCCGAGGTCGCCGACGTCCTGCGCCTCACGCACGACGCGGGGGTGGTGGTCGTCCCCCAGGGCGGCAACACCGGGATGAGCGGCGGTGCGGTCCCCGACGACTCCGGCTCGCAGGTGGTGCTGTCGCTGGGGCGGATGCGGGCGGTCCGGGCGGTCGACGCGGTGGGCGGCACGATCACCGTCGAGGCCGGCGCGGCGCTGGCGACGGTGCAGGAGGCGGCGGCCGCGGTCGGCCGGCTGTTCCCGCTGACCCTCGGGTCGCAGGGCAGCTGCACGATCGGCGGCAACATCTCGACCAACGCCGGCGGTACCGCGGTGCTGCGCTACGGGATGATGCGCAACCAGGTGCTGGGCCTCGAGGTGGTGCTGCCCGACGGGCGGGTGTGGGACGGCCTGCGCTCGCTGCGCAAGGACAACACCGGCTACGACCTCAAGCAGCTCTTCATCGGCGCCGAGGGCACGCTCGGGGTGGTGACCGCCGCCGTGCTCGCGCTGCAACCGGCGACCCCGTCCCGGGCGACCGCCTGGGTGGCGCTCCGCGACGTCGCGGCCGCCGCGGAGCTGCTCGGGGTGCTGCGCGACCACGGGGGCGACCGGCTCACCACCTGGGAGCTGGTCTCGCGACCCGCCCGCGACCTGGTCGTGGGAGCCGGGCTCGCGGACCCGTTGGCCACCGCGTCGGAGTGGTACGGCCTGGCCGAGCTCGCCGGTCCCGCCGGCGCCGACGTGGACTCCGCGCTGGAGGCCGCTCTCGGCGAGGCGGTCGGGTCGGGGCTGGTCCTCGACGCCGCGATCGCCGGGTCCCCCGCCCAGCGGGCCGGCCTGTGGGCGCTGCGCGAGCGGGTGTCGGAGGCCCAGGAGGTCCACGGCCCGACGGTCAAGCACGACGTGTCGGTGCCCATCACCGGCCTGGCCGACTTCGTCGCGCGGACCGGCCCCGCCGTCGAGGCGCACCTGCCCGGGACACGGTTGTTCGTCTACGGCCACGTGGGCGACGGCAACCTGCACTACAACCTCTCGCGTCCCGAGCACCTGTCCGCCGAGGAGTTCCTGACGCATGCGGCAGCGCTGTCGGACGTCGTCAACGCGTCGGTCGCCGAGTCGGTCGGGAGCATCAGCGCCGAGCACGGCCTCGGGCGGTCCAAGGCGGCCGCGGCGGCGGCGTACAAGAGCGACGTCGAGGTCTCGCTGATGCGCGCCGTCAAGGACGCCCTCGACCCCGCCGGGCTGATGAACCCGGGTGCGGTGCTCCCGCTACCGCCCGTCCTGCCGGGATAGTCCGTGACGATCGGACCCCTCCGACGTCGGATGCGGGGTCCCTTCGTCACGGACTACCCCGACACGGCGGCGTAGCGGATCGACCCAGGCCTCGTAGGCCACCTTCGGCGGCACGGCGACGGTGCGGGTGAACGAGAGCGTGGTCATCGGTCGGACTCCTTGGTGCGGGTGGGGTCGGCGGGCTCCTCGACGGAGGCGGCCACGCGGTCGAGCAGCCCCGACCACATCAATCGGGTGCTCATCGCCCAGGTCGCGAGGTCGTCGAGGCTCCCGGGGTTGAGGGTGAGCAAGGTGACCCGGCCGTCCTTGCGCCGCATGGGGTCCGGATCGCCACCCGTCAACCCCTAGGCTGCGAGTCATGAGCACTGCACGCACCGCCGCCCGTCTCCTGCTCGGTACGGCGATGGTGGGCGCCGGCGTGCTCCACCTGACCACCCAGCGCGAGGAGTTCCAGGCCCAGGTGCCGTCCTGGTTCCCGCTCGACGAGGACTTCACGGTCATCGCGTCCGGGGTCGTGGAGATCGGGCTGGGCGCAGCGTTCGTCGCCCTGCCGCAGCGCAAGCGGCTCGTCGGCGGGCTGCTCGCGGCGTTCTTCGTCGCGATCTTCCCGGGCAACGTGGCGCAGTACGTAGAGGGCGTCGACGCCTTCGGGCTCGACACCGACCGGGCGCGCCTCGTCCGGCTGTTCTTCCAGCCGGTCCTGGTGCTCTGGGCACTGTGGGGCGGCGGCTGGCTCTCGCGACGTCGTGCAGACGACTGACCGGACGGCCTAGAGGGTCGGCAGCCAGTCGACCCGCCCGGCCAGGACGGCGTACCCGACGAACGCGCCGACGTCGAGCAGCGTGTGCGCGACCACGAACGGCATCACGCGGCCCCAGCGACGGAAGAGCCAGCCGAACAGCAGGCCCATCGCGAGGTTGCCGACGAAGCCGCCGAGGCCCTGGTAGAGGTGGTAGCTGCCTCGCAGCAGGGCCGCGAGACCGATCGCCGCCGAGTCGCCGAAGCCGAGCTGGCGCAGCCGCACCTGCACGAACCCGAGCACCACGAACTCCTCGAGCACCGCGTTCTCGGCGGCCGCGAGCACCAGCACCGGGACCTGCCACCACTCGCCCGGCAGCGACTGGGCGACGACCGTCAGGTTGGTGCCCAGGGCGAAGGTCGCGACGTAGAACACGACGCCGACCGTGCCGACACCCAGCGCCAGCCACGCGCCGCGCCCCAGGTCACCCCACGTCGACCAGCGACCACCGCGCGCCCAGACGTCGCGGACGCGCGTGCCCGAGCGGACCAGCAGGTACGCCGCCAGCGCGACGGGCACGAGGGCGAAGCCGATGCGCAGCAGCTGGTAGGTCAGGTCCAGCCACGGCCGGTCGGGGGCGAGCGTGTTGTTGAGGTTCGCCGCCTGGGCGGACAGCGGTCCGGGCGCCGTGAGCGCGGACAGCAGGCTGACGACCGAGTAGAGCGCCGAGCGCCCCAGCGACACGAGCAGCACGATCGCCAGCTCGCACCACAGCAGCGCCCGGGCCAGCTCGGGCACACCGCCGGGGACCGGGGTGTCCGGCAGCCGCCACCACGGGCGGGCTGCGGTGGTCGGCGCGTCACTCACGGGACACAGCATCGCGCAGAGGCCTGATCATCGGCTGAGGATCACGGCGGCCGGCGCGGCGTCGTACGGACGGATGCTCGGGGCGGCTGGTCGCGGCGAGGGCCGACTTGCTGGCCGACCTCGTCGCCCGCGGATCAGCCCACGACGAGCCCGTCCGCGCTGACGTCGACCGTCACCGAGCCGCCTTCGGTGACCTCGCCACCGATGAGGCGTCGCGCGAGCGGGTCGCCGATGGCCGACTGGATCAGCCGGCGCAGCGGCCGGGCGCCGTACGCCGGGTCGTAGCCGGTCTCCGCCAGCCAGGCGCGCGCCGCGTCGGTCACGTGGATGGTGATCCGGCGGACGGCGAGCCGCTTCTCGAGCAGCGCCAGCTGCAGGTCGACGATGTGCGCCAGGTCGTCCTTGGTGAGCGCGTCGAAGAGCACGATCTCGTCGAGCCGGTTGAGGAACTCCGGCTTGAACGACGAGCGCACCACGCCCATCACCGACTCCTTGCGGGCCACCGGGTCCATCGTCGGGTCGACGAGGTACGCCGAGCCGAGGTTGCTCGTCAGGATGAGCAGGGTGTTGCGGAAGTCGACCGTGCGGCCCTGGCCGTCGGTGAGCCGGCCGTCGTCGAGCACCTGGAGGAGGACGTCGAAGACCTCCGGGTGCGCCTTCTCGACCTCGTCGAGCAGCACGACGCTGTAGGGGCGTCGGCGCACGGCCTCGGTGAGCTGGCCGCCCTCGTCGTAGCCGACGTAGCCGGGAGGGGCGCCGACGAGTCGCGAGACCGAGTGCTTCTCGCCGTACTCGCTCATGTCGATGCGCACGATCGCGCGCTCGTCGTCGAAGAGGAAGTCGGCCAGGGACTTGGCCAGCTCGGTCTTGCCGGTGCCGGTCGGGCCCAGGAAGAGGAACGAGCCGGTGGGTCGGTTCGGGTCGGCGATGCCGGCCCGCGAGCGGCGTACGGCGTCGCTCACCGCGGTCACCGCGTCGCGCTGACCGATCAGCCGTGCGCCGATCACCGACTCCATCTCGAGCAGCTTGGCCGTCTCGCCCTGGAGCAGCCGGCCCGTCGGGATGCCGGTCCAGGCCTCCACGACGTCGGCGATCTGCTCGGCGCCGACCTCGTCGCCCACGAGCTTCTCGGTGACCTGCTCCTCGGTCGTCTCCGCGGTCGCGATCTGCCGCTCCAGCGCGGGGATCGACTCGTAGTTGATCTTGCTCGCGCCGGCGAGGTCGCCCTCGCGAAGCAGCTTGTCGGCCTCGACCCGGAGCGCGTCGAGCTGGCGACGCAGCTCGCCCTCGCCCTCGAGCGACGACTTCTCCCGCTCCCAGCGGGCCTCGAGACCGCGCAGCTCCTCCTCCTTGTCGGCGAGGTCGGCCTTGAGCACGGCGAGCCGTTCGCGGGAGGCGTCGTCGGTCTCCTTGTCGAGCGCGAACTCCTCCATCTTGAGCCGGTCGACCTGGCGACGGAGCTGGTCGATCTCCTCGGGACTGGACTCGTGCTCCATCCGCAGCCGCGAGCTGGCCTCGTCGATGAGGTCGATCGCCTTGTCGGGCAGCTGGCGTCCGGTGATGTAGCGGTCCGAGAGCGTCGCCGCCGCGACCAGCGCGGCGTCGGTGATCCGGACGCCGTGGTGCGCCTCGTACTTCTCCTGGATGCCGCGCAGGATCTGGATGGTGTCCTCGACGCTGGGCTCGCCGACGAAGACCTGCTGGAAGCGTCGCTCCAGGGCGGGGTCCTTCTCGATCCGCTCGCGGTACTCGTCCAGGGTGGTCGCGCCGATCATGTGCAGCTCTCCGCGCGCCAGCATCGGCTTGAGCATGTTGCCGGCGTCCATCGCGGAGTCGCCGCCGGCGCCCGCGCCGACGACCGTGTGCAGCTCGTCGATGAAGGTGATGACCTGCCCGCCGGCGTCCTTGATCTCCTCGAGGACGGCCTTGAGCCGCTCCTCGAACTCGCCGCGGTACTTCGCGCCCGCCACCATCGCGGCCAGGTCGAGGCTGAGCACCCGACGGCCCTTGAGGCTGTCGGGCACGTCGCCGTCCACGACGCGCTGGGCCAGGCCCTCGACCACCGCGGTCTTGCCGACGCCGGGCTCGCCGATGAGCACGGGGTTGTTCTTGGTCCGTCGGCTGAGCACCTGGATCACGCGGCGGATCTCGGAGTCGCGACCGATGACGGGGTCGAGGCGGCCCTCCTCGGCGGAGCGGGTGAGGTCGACGGAGTACTTCTCCAGGGCCTCGTACGACGACTCGGCCTCCGGGCTGGTGACCCGGCGGTTGCCGCGCACGGCGGTCAGCCCCTCACGCAGCCCGGACTCCGYCAGTCCGGCGTCGGTGAGCAGCGTGCGGGCCGGGCTGTCGACGGTGGCGGTCGCGATGAGCAGGTGCTCGGTGGCGACGTAGTCGTCCTTCATGCCGGAGGCGAGGTCGAGGGCGCTGGCCAGCACCCGGGTGAGCGACGCGCTCGCTGCGGGCTGCTGCACCGTGGAGCCGCTGGCCCGCGGCAGGGACTGCATCGTCTGCTCGGCCCGGGCGGTCAGTGCGGCCGCGTCGACGCCGGCCTTGCCGACGAGGTTGCGGGCCGTGCCGTCCTCCTGGCGCAGCAACGCCACCAGCAGGTGGATGGGCTCTGTCTGGGTGTTGCCCGCCGTGGTCGCGGCGAGCTGGGCAGCCTCGATGACCTCACGGCTGCGGGTGGTGAACTTCTCGGCGCCGAACTGGCTCAACTGCGGCTCTCCTCCTGGTCGTCCTGGGACCACTGTGGTCCCACTCGCCCCAACGCGCCAGAAGTTGAGTCGATTCCCCTCAACTCTGGCGACGTTGGTCCGTTTGCGCGATACCGCGCAGGCAGGGTCCGGCGTAGCGTCGAGAGCCGGGCGGGGGTTCGGTCGAGCTGGGGAGGACGACATGTTCGTGCAGGTGTTCAAGGGACCGGTGAGGGAGGGCGCCGACGTGCTCGGCCTCATGGACGAGTGGGTGCGCGACCTGGCCCCAGGCGCCGAGGGCTGGCTGGGCAGCACGGGCGGCATGACCGAGGACGGCACGCTCGTCGCCCTGGCCCGCTTCGAGTCCGAGGAGGCGGCGCAGCGCAACGGCGACCGGCCCGAGCAGGGCGCGTGGTGGGAGCGGATGGCCGCGAACTTCACCGCGGAGCCCGTGTTCCACAACAGCACGTCCGTGGAGGCCGACACCTACGGCGACCCCGACGAGGCCGGCTTCGTGCAGGTGATGCAGGGCCGGACCAGCGACCCCGACCGGAGCCGCGAGCTGATGGCCTCGGATCCGACGGACTGGCAGGCGTTCCGACCGGACATCCTCGGAACCCTCTCGGCGTACCACGGGGACGGCGGATGGACGATGTGGATCTGGTTCCGGTCGGAGGCCGAGGCCCGTGCCGGAGAGCAGCAGGAGCCCCCGGCGGAGCTGCGCAGGATGATGGAGGAGATGGAGTCCCTCACGGTCGGCGAGCGCACCTTCTACGACCTGAAGGAGCCCAGGATGGACTCGCCGGCCTGACCCGGGCCTCCTCAGCCCCGTCGGAGCAGGGGCATCACGTGGTCGACCAGGAGTGGCGCCAGGTCGTCGTGGGCGCCGGCCAGCTCGACCCACCGGAGCTCGGCGATCTCGCCGGCGGCGGCCGGCTCCACGACCCCACCGGGCAGCGACGCGGCGTACACCGTGGACTCGACGAGGTGTCCCGGCTCGTTCGCGGCGTCGGCGGTGAACTCGCCCAGCAGCGTCAGGTCGTCGACCTCGAGGCCGACCTCCTCACGGACCTCGCGGACCGCCGCGGCGTACGCGCTCTCCCCCGGCTCCAGCTTGCCGCCCGGCAGCATGAAGCGGCTGGTCCCGCGCTTGCGGACGGTGAGCACGCGGCCGTCGCGCACGAAGGCAACCGCGGCGACGACGAAGGTGCCGGTCATGGCGCCAGTGTGCCGGTGACCCCGACCAGACCGGTGCCCGGTCCTCGTGACACGGGCGACGGTGGCCGCCATGCTCGTGGCCATGGAGTGGCTGTTCGTGACGGTGGTCGGCGTGCGGCTGCTGCTGCCGCTCCTGATCCCGCTCTACCCGCTCCCGGCCATCGTGGCCTGCCTGGTGGTGGACGCGGTCGACCAGACGGTCTTCCAGGCCTTCGGCTACGACCCGCCCGGCTACCAGAGCTACGACAAGGCGATGGACGTCTACTACCTCGCCATCGCCTACCTCGCGACGCTGCGCAACTGGACCTCCACAGGGGCCTTCCAGGTGGGTCGCTTCCTCTACTTCTACCGCCTGGTGGGCGTGGTCGCCTTCGAGCTCCTCCAGATACGCGCTCTGCTGCTGATCTTCGCCAACACCTTCGAGTACTTCTTCATCGCCTACGAGGCCGTGCGCTCGCGGTGGGACCCGCTGCGGTTCGTACGCCGCTGGTGGATCGTGGTGGCCGGGCTGATCTGGGTGTTCATCAAGCTCCCCCAGGAGTACTGGATCCACGTCGCCCAGCTCGACGTGACCGACACCCTGGCCGACTACGACTGGGCCTGGCCCCTGCTCATCGGCCTGATCGCCACCCTGGCTGCGGTGCTGTGGTTCGTGGTGCGCCCGCGGCTGCCCGAGCCGGACTGGTCGCTGCGCATCGCCCCCGACCCGCTCCCGGAGGAGATGGAGACCGCCGCCGAGCGCGCGGCGTGGCGGGCCGACACCTCGCGGCTGCGCTCGGGGGTCACGCTCGAGAAGGTCGTGCTGGTCGGGCTCCTCTCGATCATCTTCGCCCAGACGGTGCCCGGCATGCGGGCATCCAACCTCGAGCTGCTCGTCGGGATCTCCACGCTCGTGGTCCTCAACGCCGCCATCGTGCTGGCCGCCTCGCGGCGCTCCTTCAGCCTCGAGTCGCTGGCGGTGACCTTCGGGGTGCGCATCGCACTGAACGTCGCGCTGGTGCTGGTCGCCCGCGTGGTCCTGGGCCTGCGGGACATCGACGAGAGCGCGGCCCTGTTCTTCGTGCTGCTCCTCAGCCTGCTCACGACGCTGCACGACGCCTGGCAGCCCGTGCACGCACACCGGGCCCGGGACGAGGTGCGGACCACCCCTCCCCGAATGGGGTAAATCCGTGACGGGATCCGACCCGCCCTCTCGACACCCGCCCGGCGCCGGTGCCACGGTCGGCGACATGAAGTGGCTGGGGGAGCACATCGGCGACAACCGGTACGTCGGCGCGGCCTTCGCCGTGCTCATCGTCGTCAACGCCTACGCGATCGCCGGCGGCTACTACCGCTGACGCCGGGCCGGCGACGACCCGCCATGATGGCGAGGTGACCCTCCCCGTCCTGCGTGCGGACTGCTCCAGCTGCTTCGGGCTGTGCTGCGTCCTGATCCCCTTCTCGCGCGACGCGGGGTTCGGCGCCACCAAGGCGAGCGGCACCCCCTGCCACCACCTGGGCAGCGACGACGGCTGCGGCATCCACGCCACCCTGCGCGAGGACGGCTGGCCCGGGTGCACCGTCTTCGACTGCTTCGGCGCCGGGCAGCAGGTCTCCCAGGTCACCTACCGCGGCGTCTCGTGGCGCGACCAGGGCAACCTCGGGGAGATGGCCGCCGTGCTGTCGGTGATGCGTCAGCTGCACGAGATGCTCGCGCACCTGACGGAGGCCGAGGAGCGCGTGACCGGCGTGACGGGCGACCTCCGCGACCGGCTCGCCGCGCACGTGGCCGGGACTCCCGAGGAGGTGCTGGCCCTCGAGGTCGACATCCTGCGCGTCGAGGTCGGTGACGTCCTGGCGCGTGCCAGCGCGCGCGCACGGTCTCGGTGGGCGGGCCGCATCGACCTGGCCCACGACGACCTCGCCGGCACCGACCTGCGCGGCACCGACCTGCGTGGCGCGGCGCTGCGGGGAGCCCTGCTCATCGCCGCCGACCTCCGCGGTGCCGACCTCAGCGAGGCCGACCTCCTCGGCGCGGACGTGCGCGACGCCGACGTGCGCGACGCGACGCTGGCCCGCGCGCTCTTCCTCTCCCAGTCCCAGCTCAACGCGATGCGCGGCAACGCCGCCACGCGGCTGCCCGGAGGTCTCGCGCGTCCCGGCCACTGGGCCTGACGGAGGAGCTCAGCCCCGACGGATGCGGCCCGTGAAGGCCACCGCGGACGGGGCGCTCGAGCTGCCGCCCGGCGCGCTGTCCATGAGGAAGCCCCCGTCGTCCCCGTGACCCTCGGCGGTCATCGTCATCCGCAGCCACGGGACGGGCCGGCCGGCGATCCGCAGGCAGGAGGACGGGAAGCTCATGGTCGCCGTCCGCGCCCTCGCGTCCTCGCTCCAGCGGGCCCGGCAGCGGATCCGGTCGGCGGACTCGCCCGGCCACATGAAGTGGGTGAAGTAGCGCGAGCCGTCGCGTGCCCAGCCCACCGACCACGTGTGCCCCCGCGGCCCACGCGCCTGGAAGCCGTAGCCGTCCACGGCGGTCAGCGACGTGAGCTCGACGGTGGCCCTGACGCGCCGACCGTAGGCGAAATGCACCCTCTCGATCGCGACGTACGGGACCTGGAAGTCGTCGGGGTCCTCGACCGTCCTGTGGCCGGCGTGCGCCGGCGCCGGGACCGCCAGCAGGGGCAGGACGAGCACCAGGGCCAGTCTCCGCATCGTTCTCCGCATCCCTGGACCCCCGATCCGCGGCGGGTCCCTGCGACCCGTGCCTCACCACAGCGTAGGGACGAGTCGCGGTCCGGTCCGGCGTTTCGTGGAGCACCACGCCGCCACACCCGCGGCCACTCCTCGCGTCGGCCCGTGGGCTGCCAGAGTGTGCGCATGTCCGAACCCTGGCTGCTCGTGATCGACCCGCAGCGCATCTTCGCCTCGCCCGACAGCCCGTGGGGCTCGCCGATGTTCGCCGGGATCCTGGACCCCGTGCACCGACTGGCCGCGCGGTACGCCGGTCGCACGGTCCTGACCCGGTGGGTGGCGCCCGACCCGGCGCCGGGCAGCTGGGGGCCCTACCTCGAGGCCTGGCCCTTCGCCCGGGTCCCCGCCGACGACCGCCTCTACGAGCTGGTCGAGGAGGTGCGCGACATCGACGCACCCGTCGTGAGCGCCACGACCTTCGGCAAGTGGGGGCCTGCTCTGGCCGCGGTCACCGGCGACCTCCCGCACCTGGTCGTGGCCGGGGTCGCGACCGACTGCTGCGTGATCTCCACCGCGCTGGCCGCCGCGGACGCGGGGGCCACCCTCACCGTGGTCACCGACGCGTGTGCCGGCTCGACCCCCGAGAACCACCGCAACGCGCTCGACGTGATGGCGCTCTACCCGCCGCAGATCACCCTGGCCACCACCGCGGAGGTCCTCGGGTGAGTCGCGTGATCCACACCGGCCAGGCGCTCGTGGACGTGGTCGTGGAGGTGCCGGCGCTGCCCCGCCGCGGCCAGAACGTGATGGCCGGCTCCAGCACGCGGTACGCCGGGGGCTCGGTCAACGTCCTGGTCGCCGCCGCCCGCTTCGGTGCCGCCTGCGTGCACGCCGGAGCCCACGGGACCGGTCCCAACGGCGACCTGGTCCGGGCCTCGCTGGCCGCCGAGGAGGTCACGGTGTCCGCGCCGGCGATCACCACCAAGGACACCGCGACCTGCCTCGTGCTGGTCGAGCCATCGGCCGAGCGGACGTTCGTCACCACCCTGGGCGCCGAGCGCGACATCAGCGTCGAGTCGCTCTCCACCGCCGCCCCGGTGGCCGGCGACCTGGTGTGCGTCACCGGCTACTCGCTGGTCCTCGCCGAGACCCGGGACCCGCTGCTGGCGTGGCTGCCGACCCTCGACGAGGGAGTGGTCGTCGTACTCGATCCCGGTGCCGCGTTCGCGCACCTGCCGGCCGAGGTCCGCGACCCGATGCTGGCGCACACCGACGTCTGGTCGGGCAACGCCGAGGAGGCCGCGGWCCTGCTGGCCGCCCTCGACCGGCCGCTCGACGAGGGCGCGGACTCGATGGCCGCACCCGCCCGGGCGCTCGCCCCGCTCCTGCGCGGCGACGCCGTGGCCATCGTCCGCGACGGTCCCGCCGGGTGCGCGGTGACGGTGGGTGGCGAGACCACCCTGCTGCCCGGCTTCCCGCAGAAGGCGGTCGACACCAACGGCGCCGGCGACACCCACACCGGGGCGCTCGTCGCCGACGTCGCCGCCGGGCACGGGTGGGTCCAGGCCTGCCGGCGGGCCAACGCCGCGGCGGCCATCAAGGTCACCCGGCGCGGGCCGGCCACCGCACCGACCGTCGCCGAGGTGGAGGAGTTCCTCGCCGGTCGCTAGGGCGAGCGGCGCCAGACCATCAGCGACTGGCCCGGGTCGGGTCCGCGGAGGACCGGGAGCTTGTTGGGGGCCGAGCCCCGCGCCGCGGCGAGGGCCTGGCGCAGTGCCTCGCGGGTGGCGACGAGCTCGGCCGCGAGCTCCTCGTTGCGCGAGCGCAGGGCACTGACCTGGTGGTCGAGCTCGAGGATGCGGCGTACGCCCTCGATGCCGATGCCCGCACTCGTCAGGTCGGCGATCTCGCGCAGCAGCTCGAGGTCGCGGTGGGAGTAGCGCCGACCGCCGCCCGGGGTGCGCCCGGGGGCGATCAGCCCCATCCGCTCGTAGGCCCGCAGGGTCTGCGGGTGCAACCCGGTGAGCTCGGCCGCGACGCTGATGACGTAGACGGCCATGTCCGGCGACGGGCTGCCGAACGGGATGCCCCGCGACGGACTCATGTCAGCTCGCCTCGAACAGGTTGGTGCGCAGTGGCGTGGTGCCGGCCGTCGCCGAGCGGTAGGCCTCGAGCGCCTCCCGCGCCTCGGTGTCCAAGGTGGCGGGGACGTGCACCTCGACGGTGGCGAGCAGGTCGCCCTTCGTCCCGTCCGACCGGGTCGCGCCCTTGCCGCGCACCCGGAACGTGCGCCCGTTGGGCGTGCCGGCCGGCAGCTTGAGGGTCACCGGGGCGCCGCCCAGGGTGGGGACCTTGACCTCGGCACCCAGGGCCGCCTCGTCGAAGGAGACCGGCACCTCGATGGTGAGGTTGTCGCCCTTGCGTCCGAAGACGCGGTGCGGGGACACCTTCACCGCGACGAAGAGGTCGCCGGGCGGTCCGCCGCTCTCGCCCGGAGTGCCCTTGCCCTTGAGGCGGATCCGCTGGCCGTCCTTGACGCCCGCGGGGATGCGCGCCGCGATGGTGCGGGCCGAGGTGCCGTGGCCCGAGCCGTGGCAGGTCGGGCAGGCCTCGTCGTACACGAGCTGGCGACCGCCGCAGGCCGGGCAGGTCTCGTTCATCGAGAACCCGCCGCCCGCACTGGCCACCACGAAACCGGCACCCTCGCACTCGGGACAGATGTGCGGCCGGGTGCCGGGCTTGCCGCCGGTGCCCTGGCAGGTCGCGCAGGCCGCGTCGGAGGTGAGGCGCAGCGAGATCGTGACGCCCTCGAGGGCGTCGACGAAGCCGATCGTGGCGGAGGTCTCGACGTCGGTGCCGCGGCGGGGCCGCGGCTGACGGGCCCGGGTGGACCCGCCCCCGAAGATGTCGCCGAACATGTCGCCGAGGCCCCCGGACCCGGCGGCCCCGCCGGCGCGGTCCCGCAGCAGGTCGTTGATGTCGAACCCGCCGCCGAAGCCACCACCGGGCTGGCCGCCGGCGCCACCCCCGAAGCCGCCGAACCCGCCGCTGGACTGGAGCCGGCGGAACTCGTCGTACTTGGTGCGCTTGTCGGCGTCGCCGACCACGTCGTACGCCTCGGCGACCGCCTTGAAGCGGTCGTGCTTGACGGTGTCGCCGGGGTTGGAGTCGGGGTGGTTGGCCCGGGCCAGCTTGCGATAGGCCTTCTTCACGTCGTCGGCGGACGCGTCCTTGGACACGCCCAGCACGGCGTAGAAGTCCTTCGTCGCCCAGTCGTTGCGGAAGCCGTCGTTGTCAGCCATGCCGTCCCCTCCTCTCGTGGCTCGGGTGGTGCGTCGGGTGGTGCCGTCGGGCGTGGGTCACGCGGTCGGTGCGGCCGGGTCGACCACGAGGACCTGCGCGGCCCGGACGACCCGGTCACCGATCTTGTAGCCCGACGTGGCCACCACCTTGGCGGTGGTCACCTCGACGTCCGGATCCTCGCCGATGTGGCTCAGCGCCTCGTGGACCGTGGGGTCGAAGGCGTCGCCCGGCTGCCCGAACTTGGTCAGCCCCAGCCCCGACACGATCCGCTCGAGCTGGTCGGCCACCGACTTGAAGCCGCCGTCCAGCTCGCCGTGCTCGCGCGCCCGGTCGATGGTGTCGAGCACCTCGATGATCGGGCTCAGCACCTTGTACGTCGCGTTCTCCGCGATCAGGTCACGGTCCCTGTCGACGCGGCGCTTGTAGTTGAGGAACTCGGCCTGCAGCCGCTGGAGGTCCAGGGTCCGCTCGGCGAGCGCCATCTCGGCCAGGGTGAGCGGATCGGCCTCGGCGGCCGGCGCGCCGGTGGCGTCGTCAGCGGCGTCGTCGATGTCCGAGGGCTCGAGGGGGCCACCCTCCTCGACCCAGTTGTCGACGCCGCTGGTGTCCGGCCCCGACGGGGCCGGGCCGGAGGCGCCGGCCGAGGCCGAGGTGTCGCCCTGGGGCGTCACCTCGACCTCGGTCTCGTTGGCCATCTCGCCCGCCGCGTCCCCGAAGGAGTCGTGGGAAGAGGTCACTTGGTCTCACCGTCGGTGCCGTCGGTGCCCTCGGTGGGCTCGTCGACGATCTCGGCGTCGACGACGTCGTCGTCGGACTCGCCGGTCGCCTCGGAGGTGCCCCCCGCAGCCGCCTGGTCGGCGTCGGCGGCGGCGTACATCGCGGCACCCATCTTCTGGCTGGACTCACCGAGCTTGGAGACCCCGGCGGTCAGCTCCTCGGGGGTGGCGTCCTCCTTGGCCAGGGTCTCCTTGAGGGCGTCGACGTCGGCCTTGACCTCGGTCTTGACGTCCTCGGGGAGCTTGTCGTCGTTGTCGGCGAGGAACTTCTCGGTCGTGTAGACGAGCGAGTCGGCCTGGTTGCGGACCTCGATGGCCTCGCGACGCTTGGCGTCCTCCTCGGCGTACTGCTCGGCCTCCTTGACCATCCGGGCGACCTCGTCCTTGGACAGCGCGGAGCCGCCGGAGATCGTCATCGACTGCTCGCGACCGGACGCCTGGTCCTTGGCGGAGACGTGCACGATGCCGTTGGCGTCGATGTCGAAGGTGACCTCGATCTTCGGGATGCCACGAGGAGCCGGCGGCAGGCCGGTGAGCTCGAAGTTGCCGAGGGGCTGGTTCTCGCCCCACATCGGGCGCTCGCCCTGGGCGACCTTGATCTCGACGGACGGCTGGTTGTCGTCGGCCGTCGTGAAGATCTCGCTGCGCTTGGTCGGGATCGTGGTGTTGCGCTCGATCAGGGAGGTCATCACGCCGCCCTTGGTCTCGATGCCCAGCGACAGCGGGGTGACGTCGAGGAGGAGCACGTCCTTGACCTCGCCCTTGAGGACACCGGCCTGCAGGGCTGCGCCGATGGCGACGACCTCGTCGGGGTTGACGCCCTTGTTGGGCTGCTTGCCGCCGAGGAGCTCGGTGACCAGGTCGCTGACGGCGGGCATCCGGGTGGAGCCACCGACCAGGACGACGTGGTCGATCTTGGCGACCTCGACGCCGCCGTCCTTGAGCACGCTCTGGAACGGCGCCTTGGTGCGGGCCAGCAGGTCGGCCGTCATCTTCTGGAACTCGGAGCGGGTGAGCTTCTCCTCGAAGTGGAGGGGGCCGCCCTCGCCGTGGGTGATGTACGGCAGGTGGATCGTGGTCTCGGAGCTGGACGACAGCTCGATCTTCGCCTTCTCGGCCGCCTCCTGGAGGCGCTGCTTGGCGATCTTGTCGGCCGCGAGGTCGACGCCGTTCGCGTTCTTGAACTTGGTGACCATCCAGCCGACGATGGCGTTGTCCCAGTCGTCACCACCGAGGTGGTTGTCACCGGAGGTCGCCTTGACCTCGACGACGCCCTCACCGATCTCGAGCAGGGACACGTCGAACGTGCCGCCACCGAGGTCGAAGACGAGGATCGTCTGGTCGTCGCCCTTGTCGAGGCCGTAGGCCAGCGCGGCGGCGGTCGGCTCGTTGACGATGCGGCTCACGTTGAGGCCCGCGATCTCGCCGGCCTCCTTGGTGGCCTGGCGCTGCGCGTCGGAGAAGTACGCCGGCACGGTGATGACGGCGTCGGTCACCGGCTCGCCGAGGTAGGCCTCGGCGTCGCGCTTGAGCTTCTGCAGCACGAACGCGCTGATCTGCTGGGGAGTGAAGGCCTTGTCGTCGATGTCGACCTTCCAGTCCTCGCCCATGTGGCGCTTGACGGACCGGATGGTGCGATCGACGTTGGTGACGGCCTGGCGCTTGGCGACCTCGCCGACCAGGACCTCACCGGACTTGGCGAACGCGACCACCGACGGGGTGGTGCGGGCGCCCTCTGCGTTGGCGATGACGGTGGGCTCGCCACCTTCGAGTACGGCGACCACGCTGTTGGTCGTACCAAGGTCGATGCCGACGGCACGTGCCATGGGGTGTTACCTCCGCTGTGTGAGCTCTGTTGGGTGAGCTGTTGAATGAGCTGTGGGGTGAGCTTGATGTGTCTCGGTGAGGTCATGATGCCGACCTGCCGAGAGTCTGACAAACAAGTTGAGTCGGATCAACTCAAGTTCGTTCATGGGTGACAACGCACGCCCATCCGCCCTTGTTCCCCGATCACGCTCTCGTCACCAGTTGGCGTCAATTCGGTGCAATCTCCTGCGCGGGAGATGGTCCAGACCGGACCATGGACCCGTGACCACCCGGCTCGACCTGCGCCGCCGCCACCTGCGCTCCACGGTGCCGGCGCTGCTGCTGCTCCTCCTGGCGGCCACGGTGGTCACCGTCCAGCTCGTCGAGCGCGCCGGGGCCGGCACGTCGTACTGCGCGCGGCACACCGTCCAGTCCGCCCAGCGGGCCGCGCTCGTGAGCGGCTCCGGCGCACGCGTCACCGTGGTCGGCGACTCGTGGTCGGTGGGCCTGGGACTCGACCACCTCGCCGGGTCGTGGCCCTCCCGCCTGCCCGGCCGGGTCACCGTCCAGGGCTTCTCCGGCTCGGGCTTCAGCCGCACCGCCAGCCCGTGCGGCGACGAGTCGTTCGGCACCCGCGCCGCCGATGTCGCGCCGCACGGCCTGGTCGTCGTGGAGGGCGGCCTCAACGACTACGACCGCTCAAGCACCGCGATCACCCTCGGCTTCGTACGGCTCATGCAGACCCTCGAGGGACGCAGGGTCGTCGTCGTGGGGCCCGCCGCGGCCCCCTCGCGCGCCGCCGCCGTCCCCCGGGTCGACCGGCTGCTGGCCCGGCTCGCGGCGGCCAGCGGGGTGCCGTACATCGCGACGAGCGACCTGCGGCTGCCCTACCTGTCGGACCGGCTGCACCTGACGCCCGAGGGCCACGTGCAGTTCGGCGACGCGGTCGCCGCCCGGCTGGCCGCGCTCGGGCTCGTGCGCTGACGCGTCCTCAGCGGGTCCAGACGTACGGCGTGGTCGTGGTCACCGGCAGCAACCCGGAGCGCTGCAGGATCGGCCGCGACATCTCGGTACAGTCGGAGTGGATGTACCGCACGCCGCGCTCGATCGCCGACCCGGCGCGGGCCGCGACGAGCGCCCGGTAGATCCCCCGGCCGCGGTGCTCGGGAGCGGTCGCACCGCCCCAGATGCCGGCGAACTCGGTGCCCGGGACGACCTGGAGCCGCCCCGCGCAGACGACGGCGCCGTCGACCTCGGCCAGCCACATCTCCGAGTCCCCCGCCTCCAGCGCGGCCAGCGAGGACTCCAGCGACGGCCCGCGCCCGGTGCCGAAGACCGCCCCCTGCAGGGCGAGCATCGCCTGGACGTCGCGGCGCACGTCGCCGGTGTCGCCGACGCGGCGCACCGTCACGCCGGGCACGTCGACCGGTACGGCGAGCGCCGACGCCTCGCCGATCATCACCGTCTCGGCCGGCTCGGCGACCAGCCCGTGGGCGACCAGCCGGTCCCCCAGGTCCGCCGGCCAGTCGTGGCCGCGGGTCTTCCACTCGAAGGACTCCACGTCGGTGCGGTCGCGGAAGTGCACGATCGCCCCCGAGACGAGGGTGTCGACGTCGTGGCCCACCAGGGTCCGGTAGGTCACGAACCCGCCGTGCTCGAAGGTCGCCAGCATCAGCGGTCCCAGCTCGACGACGTCGTCGGCGCGACCCACCTCGCCCTCGCGTCGCAGCTGCTCGTCATAGGCCTCGAGGAGGTCGTTCGCGCTCACCATTGCTACATCTTCACGCATTGCACAGACCTGCAGCACGCAACTCATTGCCGCGGGGGTCGCGGATCGCAACTCTGTGCAYGTACCCGCCACCCCCGCGGGCCTCCAGCGGCCGGACATGGCCGCCCTCCGAAAGGTTCGAACGCGTGAAGCGAACTCTTGTCGCGGGTCTCGGGACGATGGCCATCGCCGCCGTCCTGACGTCCGCACCCATCACGACCGCCAGCTCAGCGGCCCCCCAGAAGGCCGCGGCCCCCCGGAGCGACAGCACCCAGCTCGCCCAGGACGCCTCGCGGTCGTGGATCGACAAGCACCCGGGCAAGGTCAAGGAGGCGCGCGGCGACGCGTTCGTCCGCACCGGCACGCTGGCCGGCGGCAACGACACCCTCGCGGTCGCCTACGAGCGCACCCACGAGGGCCTGCCGGTCGTCGGCGGCGACTTCGTCGTGCTCACGGACGCCTCGGGCGCCGTGCTCTCGACGTCGGTCGCCCAGGACCGGCCGGTCGACCTGGCCGGCACCACCCCCACGGTCGGCAAGGACCGCGCCGTCGAGGTCGCCAGCGGCCRCGTCGCCCAGGTCGCGGACATCAGCGAGCCCCGCCTCGTGGTCTGGCAGCGCGACAGCACCGCCCTCGCCTGGGAGACCCAGGTGCGCGGGACCACCGACGCCGGCGAGCCCTCGTGGCAGTACGTCTACGTCGACGCCAAGGACGGCTCGGTCCTCGAGAGCCGCGAGCAGATCGCCCACGGCGCGGGGACCGCGGCGTACTCCGGCCCCAACCCGCTCTCGATCGCGACCAGCGGCTCGGGCAGCAGCTTCACCATGACCGACCCCACCGCGACCACGCTCAAGTGCCAGGACGCTGCGACCAACGTGACGTTCAGCGGCACCGACGACGCGTGGGGCAACGGCAACGCCACCAACCGGGAGACCGGCTGCGTCGACGCCTTCTACGGCGCCCAGCAGATGAAGGGGATGATGTCGTCGTGGCTCGGCCGCAACGGCATGAACGGCTCCGGCGGCTGGGTCCCCATCCGGGTGGGGCTCAACGACATCAACGCCTACTACGACGGCACCCAGGTCCAGGTCGGCCACAACCAGAGCAACCAGTGGATCGGCTCGCTCGACGTGATCGCCCACGAGTTCGGGCACGGCGTCGACGACAAGACCCCCGGCGGCATCTCCCAGGCCGGCACCCAGGAGTTCGTGGGTGACGTCTTCGGCGTGCTCACCGAGTACTACGACAACCAGTCCGCGTCGTACGACGGCCCCGACTGGACCGTGGGCGAGGAGATCAACCTCGTCGGCCAGGGCCCGATCCGCAACATGGCCGACCCGGCCGCCGTGGGCGACCCGGTCTGCTACACCAGCTCGACCCCGAGCACGGAGGTCCACGCGGCTGCCGGCCCCGGCAACCACTTCTTCTACCTGCTCTCGCAGGGCGGGGTCTCCAAGTGCGACGGCACGTCGGTCACCGGCGTCGGCATCCAGAACGCCGGCAAGATCATGTACAACGCGATGCTGATGAAGACGACCTCGTCGTCCTACCTCAAGTACCGCACCTGGACGCTGACCGCGGCCAAGAACCTCGACAGCACCTGCGCCCAGTTCAACGCCGTCAAGGCGGCCTGGGACGCGGTCAACGTGCCCGCCCAGACCGCCGACCCGACCTGCGGCACCACCACGCCCCCGCCCACCGGCGGCAACCTGCTGGCCAACCCGGGCTTCGAGTCCGGTGCCGCCTCGTGGGCCGGCAACACCGGCATCATCACCACCAACACGGGCCGCCCGGCCCGCACCGGCTCCTACAAGGCGTGGTTCGGCGGCAATGCCACCACGTCGACAGAGACCCTCACCCAGGCGGTGACGGTCCCCGCGACCGCCACCGCGGCCGACCTGTCCTACTGGATCCGCACGGACACGGCCGAGACCGGCACCACCGCGTACGACACGTTCAAGGTCCAGGTCGTCGTCGGAGGCGTGACCACGACGCTGCGCACCTTCAGCAACGTCGGCACCAGCGCGACGTACACGCAGTTCTCGCACAGCCTGCTCGCCTACAAGGGCAAGTCGGTGACCGTGAAGTTCCTCATGAACGAGGACTCGTCGCTGCAGACGAGCTTCGTCCTCGACGACACGGCGGTCTCCGTCAGCTGACGGCGGACGTGTCGTAGACACGCGGACACCACTCCCGCCACTGCCCCGGCCCACGCCGGGGCAGTGGTGCGTCACGCGCCCTTTGTCCGCGTGTCTACGAGGGACGGGCCCCCTGCCGGGGTGGTCGATCGGAATATCGATCGGCCGATCCGTGTAGGACCTCGTATGACTGTTCCCCAGATCAAGCTCCACGACGGCACGTCCATCCCCCAGCTCGGCTTCGGCGTCTTCCAGGTCCCGCCGGAGGAGACCGCGGCCACGGTGACCCAGGCCTTCGAGGCCGGCTACCGCCACATCGACACCGCGCAGATGTACGAGAACGAGGCAGGTGTCGGCACCGCGATCAAGGAGTCCGACCTCGCCCGCGACGACCTGTACATCACCACCAAGCTCAACAACGGCTTCCACCGTCCCGACGACGCCCGCCGGGCGATCGATGAGTCCCTCGAGCGCCTCGGCCTCGAGCAGACCGACCTGTTCCTCATCCACTGGCCGCTGCCCACGCAGTACGACGGCGACTTCGTCTCGACGTGGAAGGCGCTGATCGAGGCCCAGGAGGCGGGGAAGACGCGCTCCATCGGCGTCTCCAACTTCCAGCCCGCCCACCTCGACCGCATCGTCGCCGAGACCGGCGTCGTCCCGGTCGTCAACCAGGTCGAGGTGCACCCGTTCTTCGCCAACGAGGACGTGCGCGCGGCCAACGCACGCCACGGCGTGCTGACCGAGGCGTGGTCGCCGATCGCGCAGGGCAAGGTCAACGACGACGACACCATCGGCGAGATCGCCTCGCTCGTCGGCCGTACGCCGGCCCAGGTCGCCCTGCGCTGGCACGTGCAGCGCGGCGACATCATCTTCCCCAAGTCGATGAAGGCCGAGCGGATGCGCGAGAACTTCGCGATCTTCGACTTCGAGCTGACCGCCGAGCAGGTCGGCGCGCTCGACGAGCTCGACCAGGGCGAGGCCGGGCGGATGGGCCCGAACCCGGACACGTTCGACTACATCCCCGGCTGACGCCTGCGCCTGTCGCTTTCTCGCGCCCCGGGAGCGGTGAGCCAGCCACATTCCTCGACGTTGGAAGGTGGCTGAGCCACCGCTCTCGCGCGTGTCGGGGATGACGCGCCGAGGTGGCGGTCAGCCAGCCACCTCCTGAGCGGCGAGAAGGTGGCTGGCTCACCGGTCCCGGAGTGGTGCGCCCGGCCGGGGTACGCCGATCAGGCGCCGAGCGCCCTCGCCCACTGCGTGAGCAGGTGTGTGAGCCGGGTCCGCTCGAGGTCGGAGAAAGTCGCGAGCAGCCGCTCCTCGTTGGCGAAGTGCTGCTCCGCCACCCGGTCCACGAGCGCCCGCCCGGAGGGGGTGAGGGCGATGCGGCGTACGCGGGCGTCGTGCTCGCCCACCGAGCGGGTGACCCACCCGGCCGCGACGAGCCGGTCCACCCGCTTGGTGACGGCCCCAGAGGTGACCATCGTGGTCGCCGACAGCTCACCCGGGGTGAGCTCGAAGGGCTCGCCGGCCCGGCGCAGGGCGGCCAGCACGTCGAAGTCGCCGTCGGAGAGACCCGCCGCCGCGAACACGGGTCGCAGCTCCTCGTGGAGCACGTCGGCGAGGCGGTGGAGGCGACCGACGATGCCCATCGCGGACGTGTCGAGGTCCGGCCGCTCGCGAGTCCACTGGGCCTGCAGCCGTCCGACGTGATCGAGGTCATCAGTCACGCGGTGGATGTTACCTTCCACGGAAGATAAGGTCTCTTCCGTGGAAAATATTCTCGTGGACAAGATTCTCGGGCACCGGTTCGGCATGGTCCTGCTGACGTCCGTCGCCCCGGCCGCGTGGGGCTCGACGTACATCATCACCGAGAAGTTCCTTCCGCCCGACCGTCCGCTCTTCGCGGCGCTGGTGCGGGCCCTCCCGGTCGGTCTGGTGCTGCTGGCCTGGCGCCGGCAGCTTCCCCGCGGCGACTGGTGGTGGAAGGCCGTGGTCCTCGGCCTGCTCAACATCGGGGCCTTCTTCCCGCTGATCTTCCTGGCGGCCTACCACCTGCCGGGCGGGCTCGCGGCCACGATCCAGGCGACGTTGCCGCTGGCCGTGATGGCCCTGGCCTGGCCGATGATCGGCGAGCGCCCCGCCGGGATCCGGGTCGCAGCAGCCCTCGTCGGCCTCGTGGGCGTCACCCTGCTGGTGCTCCGCAACCCCGACGGCGTGACCGCCCTCGGCCTCGCCGGCGCCCTCGGGTCGGTGGCCGTGAGCGCCCTCGGCTTCGTCCTGGTCAAGCGGTGGACCCCGCCCGTCGACATGATCACGCTCGTGTCCTGGCAGCTGGTCGTCGGCGGCCTCGCGCTGCTGCCGGTCGCGCTGCTCGTCGAGGGCGCGCCGCCTGCGATCGACCTCCGGGCCGCCCTCGGCTACACGTGGATCGCCGTGGTGGGCTCCGGGATCGCCTACGTCTGCTGGTTCACCGGGCTGCGCGCCATGTCGGCCGGGGCCGTCTCCCTGATCGGGCTCGTCAACCCCGTCGTCGGGACGGCGCTGGGCGTGGCGTTCGCCGCCGAGGCCTTCGGCCCGGTCCAGGCCCTGGGCATGGCCCTGGTGCTCGGCGGCGTGGTGCTGGGCCAGCGGACCGTCCGCAGGCACGTCGCACCCCGTCCGCCGCAGGCACCCCGTCCGCCGCAGGCACCCCGGACCGAGCGGGAGCTGGTCGCTGCGACGATGGAGCGGTGACGACCACGGGGGACTTCCGCTTCCGCGACATCGCCCTGGCGGCGTACGGTCCCTCGGTCGTCAACGCCGTCGGGCACGGGGCCGTGATGCCGGTCCTGGCGCTGCGGGCCCGCGAGCTCGGCGCCGACGTGAGCACCGCCGCCGTCGTCGTCGCGCTGCTGGGCGTCGGCAGCCTCATCGCCTCCCTGCCAGCGGGCGCGCTGGTCGCCCGGCTCGGCGAGCGTCGGGTGCTGACCGTGGTGGGCTGCCTGGACGCCGTCGCGATGGTGGCCGCCGCACTGACCGACTCGGTCCTGGCGCTGGGCCTGGCGGTCACGTTCAGCGGGATGACGTGGACGGCGTTCCTGATGGCACGGCAGGGCTTCATGATCGACGCCGTGCCGATCGCCTACCGGGCGCGGGGCATGTCGATGCTCGGCGGCAGCATGCGGATCGGCGTGCTGGTCGGCCCGCTGCTGGGAGCGGGACTCATCGCGCTCGGGGGTCTCACGTGGGTCTTCTGGCTGGCCGCGCTGATGTCGCTCACCTCGGCGCTGCTCGCCCGGGCCATGCCCGACCTCGGCTCCGAGACCCGCCAGCAGGTCACCGAGCACCCGAGCGTCCTGTCCGTGCTGCACGCCCACCGGCGGGTGCTGCTCACCCTGGGCGTGGCCGTCGTGATCATCGCCGCCAGCCGGTCCCTGCGGGTCGTGCTGCTGCCGCTGTGGTCCGACCACGTCGGCCTCTCCGCCAGCACCACCTCGCTCATCTTCGCGGTCGCGGCGGGCATCGACATCGCCTTCTTCCTGCCCGGCGGCTGGCTGATGGACAAGCGTGGTCGCTTCGTGGTCGCCGTACCGGTCGTGGCGTCGACGGCGGTCGCCTGCCTACTGCTGCCGCTGGCCACCACGACCGCGGGCGTGGCCGCGGTGATGGTGCTCATCGCTGCCGGCAACGGCCTCGGGTCGGGGATCGTGATGACCCTCGGCGCCGACACCGCCCCGGTCGAGGGCCGCGCGCAGTACCTCGGCGGCTGGCGTCTGTGCGGCGACATCGGCGGCTCCGGCGCCCCGGTCCTGGTCAGCGTGCTGGTCGCGGTCGCGCCGCTGGCGTTGGCGTGCGTGGTGATGGGCGCCCTCGCCGCCGTCGGCACCGTGTGGGTGGGCTACTGGACCCGCCAGGTGGACCGGCAGGCCGCCGGCGTCAGCCGACCGTGACCTCGACCTCGTTGGACGTCATGTCGGAGTCGGTGTCCTTGACCCGGAACTTGTTGACGCCCGCCTGGCTGGTCTGGACGTAGGTGGCGAAGGTCTGGTTGCTGACCGAGACCGTCACCGGGAAGTCGGACCACGACCCGCCCTCGAAGCGCTGCACCTGGAGGATCGCGCCCTCGCCCTGCGGGTAGGTGCCGGTGAGGTCGATCTGCTGCATCGGGCTGACGCTCAGCTGGCCGGCCGACAGGGAGATCTTCCTGGCCGGGGCGGACTCGCTGCTGGAGGGCGCCTCGCCGGGCTGGGTCTCGACGCCGGTCGAGGGCTCGGTGGTCTCGGTCGGCTCCGGCTCGGGGAGGTACATCGTGGTCGCGCTGCCGGCCGAGGGGTCGGTCGACGTGTCGACGCTGCCGCCGTCCAGACCCAGCACCTTCGTGCCCAACAGGGCGGCCATGCCGAACAGGAGGCCGACCACGGCGGCCACGGCGACCAGGGCCACCAGTCCGGTGAGGACCGGACGGTCTTCGCTGCGGGACACGGTGCTCCTCTCGCTGGTACGACGGTCGCGGGCRCGACTGCCCGCCATTGTGGGCGACGCGCCCCCGCGGGACCAAGCCGCCCCGCTCCGACCTGAGTCGCCCGGTGACTCAGGTCGCAGCGGCGGCGCGGCGCTCGCGCTCGGCCACGGCGTGCTCGTCGGTGCGGTTGTCGTAGGACCAGAAGTCCCGCAACAGGGCCGCCGTGAGCAGCACCCCGCCCACGCACGCCACACCTCCCGACACGATCGAGCCGCGCACCGACCAGGCGTCGGCCACGAAGCCCGCGCGCACCTGGCCGCCCAGCGGCCCGACCGAGTACGACAGCATCTCGATCCCGGCCAGCCGCCCGCGCATGTGCTCCGGGATCGTCTGGTTCCACACCGTCCCGCGGAAGACCGCCGAGATCATGTCGGCGGCACCCGCCATCGCGAAGCACACCAGCGCCACCCCGAACGACGGGGCGAGGCCCGCGAGGGCGATGCACGCGCCGTACGCCGTGGCCGCGATGACGATGGCCCGGCCGTGGTGGTGGACGTGCGAGGTCCAGCCGCTCGACGCCGTCGCGAGGAGGGCGCCGACGGTCTCCGCGGAGTAGAGCAGACCGAGCATCTCGGGCTTCTCGAACACCTCGGCGGCCAGGGCCGGGAAGAGCACGATCGGCATCGCGAGCAGCATGGCGGCGATGTCCACGAGGTAGGTGCCGAGYAGGTCGCGCCGCCCGATCGCGTAGCGCCACCCCTCCGCGATCCCGCGCAGGCTGGGCGGCGTCGTCTCGCCTCGGTGCGGATAGGGCCGCATGGCGGCGTACAGGGCGCACGCCACGGCCAGGGCGACGACGTCGACCACGAAGCACCAGCCGATCCCCACCCACGCGATGAGCACGCCGCCGATCGCGGGGCCCACCAGCACGCCGACCTGCATCCCGAAGCTCGACAGCGCGTTGGCGGCGGTGATCTGGTCGTGCCGCACGGTACGCGGCTCGAGCGCCTCGCGGGACGGGCGCTGGAGCGACGACGTGGCCGCCAGCAGCGCCGCGACCCCGAAGATCAGCGGCAGGCTCGGCTCGGCGAGGAAGGAGTTGGCCGCCAGCACGGCCATCAGCACCAGCTGGGCCAGACCGCTGCCGATGAGCAGCTTGCGCCGGTCGACGTGGTCGGCGAGCGCGCCGCCGTACAGGCCGAAGACGATGAGGGGAAGGAGCTCGACGAGGCCGACCGCACCGACCAGGAAGTTGCTGCCCGTCAGGTCGTAGACCTGGAACGGGATCGCGACGTAGGAGACCATGCCGCCGAGGTAGAACACCGTCCCCGCGGTGAACAACAGCCGGAAGTCGCGCGACTCGCGCAACGGGGTGACGTCCATCCGCAGACGGCGGAGGCGTTCGCGCAGGGACGGGGTGGAGCTCACAAGGGGCGATCGTCCCATGCCGCGACGGCACGGCGCACCCGGATTCCCCCGTGCCGACTCAGCGGGCGGTCACCCGGATCCGGGCGCCCTCGCGGGGCACGCTGGTGATGTTGCGGACCTTGGGGCGGTCCTCGGTGAGCGCCTCGACCGTGTAGGCCGTGAGCACCTCCCGCAGCACCACCACGCCCTCCATGAGGGAGAAGCCGGCGCCGATGCACCGGCGCACCCCACCGCCGAAGGGGATCCACGTGTTCGGTGCGGGACTGCTCCCGACGAACCGCTCCGGGCGGAAGTCGTCGGGGGCCTCGTAGTGGTCCGGGCTCGCGTGCGCGAGCAGGATCGACGGGCCCACGGTGACCCCCGCCGGCAGGTCGCGCCCGCCGATGGTGGCCGGCGCGATGAGGGTGCGCGCCACCATCGGGATCACCGGGTGCCGTCGCATGGACTCCTTGAGCACGGCCTCGAGCCACCCGTCGTCACCGTCGTCGACCGCCGTGAGCGTGCGCGCGAGAAGCGCCTCGTCGCGTCCGAGCTCGTGCAGCGCCCAGGCCAGCGCCGTCGCGGTGGTCTCGTGCCCGGCCAGGAGCAGGGTCACCAGCTGGTCGCGCAGCTCCTCGTCGGAGAGCGTGTCGCCCTCGTCGGCGCCGGACCGGATCAGCCGCGAGAGCACGTCGGTGCGGGTCGCGAGGCCGGGCGCGGCCCGCCGCTCGCGGATCTCGGCGTGGATCAGCTGGTCGAGCTCCTCGGCGTTCTGCTGGGCGGCCCGCCACGGCCCGACCCGTCGCAACCTCGATACCGAGGAGCCCAACAGGACGGCGGGGCTGATGTCGACGACCCGCTTGACGCGCGGCCGCAGGAGGGCGAGCCGTCCCTCGTCGGCAACCCCGAACACCACGCGCAGGATGACCTCGAGGGTGAGCCGGTTCATCCGGTCGAGGGCACGCAGCTCCTCACCGTCGCGCCAGGTGGCGACGTCGGCCCGGGCGACCTCGGTGACCAGCGCGCCGTACTCGCGGAGCGCGTGGCCGTTGAAGGCCGGCATCAGCAGCGTCCGGGCCCGTCGGTGCGCGTCCCCGTCCTGGAGGAGCAGCGAGTGCTCGCCCATCATCGGCCCGAGGATGGCGTTGGCCTTCCCGGCCTGGAAGGTGGCCGGGTCGGCGGCGAAGATCTCCCGCACGTGCTCGGGGCGGGTGAACAGCACCAGCGGACGGCCGCCCGGCAGCAGCCGGACGGTGAAGACGTCGCCGTAGGTCCGGTGGGCCCACGGCACGAACTGGTGGCGGAACCGCAGCAGCGCGACGCTCTGGAGCAGGGACGGCCACCGCGGCCCCGGCGGCAGGACGTCGGGGTCGATCTCCGGGCCGGGGCGCCCGGACAGTCGCATCCGGCTCAGGCGCTTGCGGGTGAGCGCCGCCGTGGCGGGGTCGTGCGGCAGCTCCTGCGGCAGGTCCCTCACGAGGGTCATGCCCTCGATCGTAGGCCGGTCAGCCCGACCGGACCTCCCAGCGCGTGGTGGGCTTCTCGACGAGGTCGGCGCAGCTCGCGCGACGCGGTGGACCAGGCACCTCGAGCACGTCGACGTGCGGGTCGCCACCGGCCAGCACGTGGAGCTCGCGGACCTGCTCGGGCGGCGTGAGGCCGGCCCGGCCGCGGGAGAGCAGCACCGGCACCTCTCCCCGCTCGAGGGCAGCGCACGCCTCCACCGCAGTCATGGGGTCGAGGCGCCCGAGGGTGTGGCCGGACGGCAGCGCGAGCAGGGTGCCGGAGAACCGGTGGCCGCCCAGGTGGGTGGTCTCCCAGGTCGCCTCGGGCCACCGCGCGGCCAGGGCTGCCGCGACCGGCCGGCCGTTCTCGGCGCAGCAGCGGTCGCGCCGCCCGTTGGTGCAGACCAGCCAGAGCGGACCGTCGTACGTCGTGAGGTCGCGCTCGAGGTCCGCCTCGAGCAGCGCCTCGGCGTCGGGCAGCAGGGCAGTGCGCACGACGAATCCCTCGTCGGCGGCGCGAGCGTGGAAGACGCGCACACCGGTCCCGGAGACGCCGCCGTGACGTCGGACCAGCTGCACGCGCACGCCGTCGAGGCCTGCGAGGTGGGTGCGCACCCGCTCGGGCAGCCGGCTCTCGGCGACGGCCTTGCGGCCCCACGACCCGGCGTGCTCGACGAGCAGGAACTCGGCGTCCGTCGGGGCAGTGCCGCCGATCGGCTCCCCGTCGTCCCGGCTGGAGACGGAGCAGCGGAAGTCGTTCACAGGAGTCAGTCTGCCGTGCACCCCCGGTCGCGACCGCACCCACGCCCGGCCGACGGTCCCGTCAGAGCAGCCCGCTGCGCCGCGCGATCGCCGCCGCCTCGGTGCGGGAGGCCGCGTCGAGCTTGGCCAGGATGTTGGAGACGTGGACCGACACCGTCTTGGTGGCGATGAAGAGCTGCTTGCCGATCTCGCCGTTGGTGCGGCCCTCGGCGACCAGGGCGAGGATCTCGGTCTCCCGCGGGGTGAGCGTCGTGGTGGTGGCCGTGCGGGGCGCCGGGCTCGAGCCGAGGCCGGTCAGCTCGTCGAGGAGCGGCCGCAGCCCGAGCCGGTGGGCCGTCTCGCGCGCCAGGTCGGCGGACTCGCGCGCGCCGGCCGGGTCGCCGGTGGCGCGCAGCACCTCGGCCAGCCGGGCCCGGGTGCGGGCCAGCTCGGGGACGTGGCCGAAGGCGACGAAAGCCTCCTCGGCAGTCCGCCAGGCGGCTGCCAGGTCGGCGGCGTCGGGTGGGTCGAGCTGGCTCAGCCACCGCCAGCGGAGCCCCTCGGCGGTGCGGCGCGCGACCCACGCGTGGTACTCCGGGCCGCGGCTGATCTCGAACTCGGCGTAGAAGTCGATGACCCGCTCGCCGTCGTCGAGCATCCGGCGTACGACGTGGGCGGCGGCCTCGCGCTCGGCCGCCGACTGGTGGGCGGCGCTGGTGGCGAGCATCCCGACGACGACCGTCGAGAGACGCAGCCGCGCCTGGAACCACTCGTGCCAGATCGGACGCACGGTCTCGACGACGAGGTCGTAGACCTCGACCCCGTGCGCGGCGTCGCCCTCCTGCTCGGCGCGGGTCAGCTCGGCCGTCGCTGCGGTGATCGCGGTGAGCCCGTCGGTCGGCCAATAGGCGCGCAGAGCCGTGAACGCGTCCTGCTTGGTGTGGCCACGCAGCACCTGCACCTGCATCTGGAGGGCGTAGTAGAGCCACTCGTAGACGACGGGCGGGTTGAGACCCGAGACGTCGAGCCGGTCGTAGGCCTCCTTGAGCCGACCCTGGGCGACCAGCACGCTGGCGACCATCTGGCGTGACTCCGCCGGGAAGGGTGCCCAGGCCAGGCCCTCCTCCTCCCCGCGGGAGACGACTCGGCCGTAGGCCTCCCGGGCTCCGTCGAAGTCGCCGAGGTCGTGGTGGAGCCGCCCCAGGAAGTAGAGCGCCCGGAGCTCGGCGTCCACGTGCCCGGCGGCCCGGGCACGATCGGCGGTGTCGAGCCAGGTCGTGCGGAGCCGGTCGAGGTCGAGGGTCTCGTCCAGGCTGGTCAGGGTGGTGGCGATCTCCACGGAGATGCCGGTGAGGTTGTGCCGCTGGGCGAGGTCCAGTCCCTGCATGGCCACGGACCGGGCACGCTCCTCGTTCCACCGGCCGAGCGTCTGCGCGTGGACGCTCAGTGCCCGGGCGCGCAGCCTCGGCGAGGCGTCGACCAGCAGGTCGACCGCCTCGGCGGCGATGGCCTCGGGATCCTCGGTGGTGTCGGTGAGGAGCAGGGCGGCAGCGATGGAGGTGAGCACCTGGCCGCGGTCGACGGCCGGGGCGTCCGGCGGGAGCCCCGCGAGATGGGCCCGCAGGACCTTGATGGCCCTGCCCACCCGTCCCGAGGCGACGAAGGCCTCGGCGCACCGGCTCACGAGGGCGTGCACGTCGACGTCGTCGGGGACCTCCGGGAGGCCCTCCACCAGGTCGAGCGCCTCGAGGAACTGCATCGCCGCCTCGTGGGGACCGCCGACCGCGAAGGCCTGGTTGCCGGCCTCGATGCCGGCGCGCACCGCGGTGAGCCGGTCACCGGCCCGACGCGCGTGCAGGGCCAGCTCGGCCGCGGTGCCGGCCGCCTCTCCCGAGGAGAGCGCCTCGCTGAAGGCGGTGTGCAGGCGGGTGCGCTCGCCGGGCAGCAGGTCGTCGTAGACCGCCTCCCCCAGCAGCGCGTGGCGGAAGGCGTAGGACGAGGCCCCGGCCTGGGTGAGGACGTTGGACTCGACGGCGCTCCGCAACGCCCCCTCGAGGTCGGTGGCCCCGAGCCCGGTGACCGTCGCGAGCAGCTCGTGGGAGACGTGACGCCCGGCGACGCTGGCCACCCGCACCACCTCGCGGGTGCGGTCGTCGAGCCGGTCGAGGCGCACCAGCAGCACGTCGGCGAGCTCGGCCGGCACGTGTCCCCCGGTGGCCCACGTGGCGCCGATGAGCTCCTCGACGAAGAACGCGTTGCCCTCGGCCCGGTCGACGATCTCGGCGATGCTCGCCTCGCTGATCGTCGTGTCCTTGTGGATGAGGTAGACGAGGAGACGCACGTCGGCGTCGGTGAGTGGCTCGACCTGCAGCCGCTCGACCCCCCGCAGGCGGGCCCACTCCGCCACCTGCGGTCGCAGGGGGTGGCGACGGTGCAGGTCGTCGGAGCGGTAGGACACGACGAGTCGCACCGGTCCCGCGAACGGGCGGGAGAACAGGAAGCTCAACATGTCGCGCGTCGACTGGTCGGCCCAGTGCGCGTCCTCCACGACGACCAGCAGCGGCCCCTCCTCGGCGAGGCTCTCGAGCAGGTCGTGGAACGCGGCGAAGATGTTGCCGCGATCGAGCGACTGGTCCTCGTCACGATCGTCGGTGGCGCGCAGCCGTCGGCCCGGCTGGAGGCGGGCGAGGGTGGGGTGACGCTCGGTCACACTCGCAGCCACCTCCGGCCGCTCCGCGAGGATGCGCCCGAGGATCTCGGAGAAGGCGACGTAGGGCAGGGACCCGTCGGCCAGGTCGAGGCAGTGCCCGGCAAGGACCAGCCAGCCCTCGCCGAGCGCGACGTCGCGCAGCTCGGTCAGCAACCGGGTCTTGCCGACGCCCGCATCGCCGGAGAGCAGCACGGCGTACGACGTGGTGGCCCCGGGCGCACGGATGCCGAGCCGGGAGGTGAGATCCTCCAGCTCGGCATCACGGCCGACGAGGTCGGCGCTGCGGGCGGTGGGCACGTCGCTCATTGTGGCGTGCTCCACCGACACTGTCGTGCCGCCGCTCATCGCTCGGCGCGGGCGGCACGGCGCGCGGCGCGGCGCCCGAACGTGCCCCACTCCTTGCGAGCCCTCTCCTCGCGGTAGCTGACCTCGGCGTTGACGAAGCTGTCCGTGATGAACATGTGGATCTCCCTCTCTCCGTGGTCCGGGTTTCCGGACCATCGAGAAGAGACTCCGTCGCTGAGGTAGGGCGAGACATCGGGCGCGCGGCCTATCCCGGGGACGCCGGGTACCTCAGATCCCCGGTCGCACCTACCTCAGGGACTGGACCCCGCATGGCGCAGAGATCGACGTACCTCCACGATGGGTGTATCAGGGACTGGGGGAACCACTCCTACCAAGCGTGAGGGACGTCATCATGGAGAGCGAACGGCGCGTCCGCAGCGATGACTCGTGGCCGCCCGGGGGGACGGACGCGGACATCGCCACGCTGGTCGAGGAGGCCCGCAGGGGAAGCCAGACCGCGTGGGACTCGCTCGTGGAGCGCTTCCTCCCCCTGGTGACGTCCCTCATGCGGAGGTACCGCGTGACCGGGGCCGACGCCGACGACGTCAACCAGACCGTCTGGTTGCGCCTGGTGGAGCACCTCGACCGGATCGACGAGCCGCAGGCCCTGCCCGGGTGGCTGGCCACCGTCACCCGGCACGAGTGCTTCCGCCTCCAGCACGTCCGGGGCCGGACGGTCCCGACAGACCCCCAGACCTCGGCGACCTTCGAGCGGCCCGACCACTCCCCGGACATGCTCGCGGAGCTGGTCGACGACGAGCGGCACACCGCCCTGGTGGACGCCCTGCTGGAGCTCCCCGCCCAGCGCCGCGACCTGCTGCTCCTGCTCACCGAGGACCCACCCCTGTCGTACGCCGAGATCAGCCGCCGCTCCGGCATCCCCGTCGGGAGCATCGGGCCCACCCGGGCCCGCGCCCTGCAACAGCTGCGCCGCACCCGCGCCATCCGGCGCCTGACCAGCCCCACGGACGGGAGCACCCGATGAACGACCTTCCCCCCGAGGACCCCGCGGTCCTCGATGCCGACGACCAGCAGCTCCTCGACGACCTCGCCGAGGCGATGTCGTCGCAGCGCGACGTCGACCCGAGGCACCGGGACGCGGCCCGATCCGCCTTCACCTGGCGCACGGTGGACGCCGAGCTCATGGCGCTGACCTACGACTCCCTCGACGCCCCGGTCGCCGTACGGGGCGTGGTCGGCGCCGAGCCACGCGCACTGTCCTTCACCACGACCTCCGGCAGCCTGGAGGTGGAGCTCGACGACGGGGTCGTCCGCGGGCACGTCGTGCCGGCGGCCGCCGTCACCGTCGTGATGTCCAACGCCGCGGGCGAGAGCCTGCGCGCCGACACCGACGAGGACGGCATGTTCGAGCTGCCCGGGTCACTGCCCGGGCCGGTCCGCTTCAGCGTCGAGGGCGACCTCTCCGGCACGACGCCCTGGGTCACCTCCTGAGGGCGCTCAGCGCAGCGGCTCGAGGATCGGGCCGACACCCCGGCGACCGGCCACCGCTGCCTCGGCGAGCAGCTGGTCGGCGGCCTTCCTCGCACTGATCCCGTGCTGGCTCATCCGGGCCGCGATCAGCCCGGACACCAGCGGCGTCGAGAAGGACGTGCCGCTCCACCGGACGATCCCGGCGAACTCGCGCTTGTCGCCGGCGTTCGGGGGCTCGTGGCAGTAGAACGTCCCCGTGGGGTAGGCGTTCACCAGCCCGGAGCCGAGGGCATAGACGTCGACCCAGCTGCCGAAGTTGGAGTATTGCGCCCGGCGCCCGCCCTCGTCGAGGGCGCCGACGGACACCGTCCAGGGGAAGGCCGCCGGCCAGAACGGCCGGCGGTGCCCGTCGTTGCCCGCCGCGGCCACGAGGACGGTGCCCTTCTGGTGGCGCAGCCGCTGCTCCCAGAACACCTCGAAGCTCAGCAGCGGCACCTCGCCGCGGGTCGGACAGCCGGCGGAGAGCGAGATGATGTCCGGGGACAGCTCGAGCGCCTCGCCGAGCTGCACGACCATCTCGGACTCGTACGCGGCGCCCCCCGTCGGCAGGAAGCCCTCCACCCGGATCTGCGCGGCCGGGGCCTGGGTGCGGACGACGCCGGCGATGAAGGTCCCGTGCCCGGCGTACGGGTGGATGTGGTCCACGTCGATGGTCTCGGGGTCCCCGTCCACGCCCGCCAGCCACGGCGTCGCCGGGTCCGTGGCGGCGGGGGGCCACCACCCGGTGTCCACCACGGAGACGAACACCTCGGTCCCGGCGCCCAGGTCGCTGGTGATGCCGGGGTACGGCGCGGCGGCCGCGCCCGGCTCCTCCGGCTCGACCGCCGGGCACAACCGGCCCGGGCCGGTGACGAACATGATGTGGTCGGGTGTGGCCTTGCCGACGCCGAGCTCGCCATCCACCCGCGTCAGGATGTCCGGGACCGACGTGTTGTCGTCGGTGGTGACCCGCAGGACGGTGAGTCCCCGTTGGCGCTGGGACCGCTCGTCGTCGAGGCGCTCGGCACCGACGAGCTCAGCCACGTCGCGCCAGTGCTCGTCGCGAGCCAGGATGAATCCCGGGCGGTACAGGTACTCGACCTGGCGGCCGTCCTCGGACCAGACCGCGGCCGCGTACTCGGGGCCGCCCATGGCCTTGATGAGGTAGGCGACCTGCTCGCGCAGGACGGCCTCCTGCAGGCGCTCCTGCTCCTCGATGTCCTGGGGCTCGGGCTTGCCCTCGGCCTCGCCAGAGCCGGCGCCGCTCGCTGCGGTTGTCGAACTATCCACGGTGTGTCCCCCCACATGGGATTGGATGGCCGATGACGGGCGCGCCGGGACCGGCGAGACCTCGTCCGAGAGTAGCGATTCGACGAGCTGGTCGGGAGGGTGGACGAGTGCTGGCCCAGTCCGGTGACGACCTCCTGGCCCGGGCGATCGCCGAGCCCGACGAGGCCTGGTCGATCGCGACCGCGGCCATCACGGACGACACCGACGCCACGGCACTCTCCTACGCCCACCAGGCGCTCGGCATCGTGCTGCGCGAGCGCGGCGACGTCGACCTCGCCCTCACCCACCTCCGCATCGCGCGGGGTCTTGCGGAGCGGACCGGCGACGGGGACCGGCTCGCGGACGTGCGGGCGACCCTGGGTGGCACGCTCGCGGTGCGGGGACGGACCGCAGCAGGACTGCGCGAGCTGGACGCGGCGGTCGCCGGGGCGCGGGCCCGCGGAGCCGTCCGACCCAAGGCCCAGATGCGCCGGGCCAACGTGCTGACCATGGCCGGGCACCACGACCGGGCGTTGGTGGACCTCCAGGACGCGGTGCGCGGCTTCCGCCGCTCGGGGGACCAGCTGTGGGAGGCGCGGGCGCTCAACCTGAGGGCGTTCGTGAAGATCCTGCGTGGGGACTTCGCCGACGCCACGCGCGACCTGCGGGATGCAGAGGCCCTGTTCCTGCCCGGCGACCAGCAGTTCGAGGTGCTCGACGTCCGCCACAACCTGGCCCTCATCCGCTTCTTCCGGGGTGATGTCCCGGCGGCGATGGCCGCCATGACGGAGCTCGCCTCCGCGTACGCCGAGCTGGGCGACCCGCACCTCGAGCTCACCCTCGACCGGGCCAGGGTGCTGCTCGTGGCCGGGTTGGCCGATGAGGCGGTCGACGTCATCGAGTCCGCGCCCAGCTGGGCCCAGAGCCGCCCCCGCGCCCGGGCCGAGCTGCTGGTGATGCGGGCCGCTGCGCGGCTCGGCCAGGGCCGGCCCGACCTGGCCGTCGCCGACGCCCGCGCCGCCCGCCGGATGTTCGCCCACCAGGACCGGGAGTGGTGGACGGTCCGGGCCGACCTGGTGGCCCTGCAGGCCCGCATCGAGCTCGGCCGCGGGTCGCGCCGGGCGGCCGTCGCCCTCGCCGACTCGCTGTCCGACGACGGCACCGAGGACGCCGTCCTTGCCCACCTGCTGGCCGGCCGCGAGCTCGCCCGGACCGACCCGGCGGCCGCGTCGTCGTACCTCTCACGAGCGGCCTCGGGACGGCACCGGGGCAGCCCCTTGAGCCGGAGCGTCGCCTGGCACGCACGGGCCCTCGACCTCGAGGTGCAGGGTCGGCCGCGGGTGCTCGACGCGGTCGGACGCGGGCTCGACGCCCTGGCCGAGCACCGGGCGAGCCTCGGCAGCCCCGAGCTGCGGGCCCTCACCGCGATCCACAGCGCCGACCTCGCGACCATGGCGGTTCGGCACGCCCTGCCGCAGGGCCCCCGGGCCCTCGTGCGGTGGAGCGACCGGGCCCGCGCCGCCTCGCTCAGCGAGCCGGTCCCCGCGCCCCAGGACCCGACCATCGACACCCTGCTGGCCACGATCCGCGGTCTCTCCCACCGCATCAACGAGGAGGACGACCCGGTCGAGGTGCAGGCCCTGCTGCGGGAGCGGACGCGGCACGAGCGGACCGTCCGGCTGGCCTGGGCGGCCACGCCGGGTGCCGGCGGGCAGGCCACCTCGGTCACGGACGCCGACCTGGTCGCACGCCTCGGCGACCGGCTGCTGGTGCAGCTCGTGGACGTCGACGGCACCCTGCACGCGGTCGTGGTGCGCGAC